>NZ_JBHVPZ010000029.1:59673-107680 GCF_042887135.1 Kitasatospora sp. NPDC057965 | reverse complement strand
AAAGCTACACGGCAGGCCTGCACCTCCGCGGATCGATCATGTGGCTGAAGTCCCTGACTCCAGCCACATGATCCAAACCTTGAACAGCTCCTAGGGGCGCCATGGCGTGGTCGAGTGAGAGCCGGTCGCACGCGAACCCGCCGGTGCCGGCCAGCGCGCCGATGAGGTCGCCGGGCTCGGCGAGGAGGCGGAGTCCGCTGGCGAGCAGTGCGGTGCGGACCGCCGCGCGCAGAACGAGCGTGTCGGCTTCCTCGCTGGTGAAGGGGCTGTCGGCGGTGGAGTCGAGGTCCTCTAGCGCGTCGCTGATCGCCTGGTCGTAGCGGGGCAGGAGTCGGCCGGTCACGGCTGCGGCGGCGCGGACCGAATCGGGTTGCACGGTGATGCCGTGCGGGGCGAGGTGCTCGACGCCGTCCGTCGTACGGCCGAACGCCGCCGGGAGGAGCGGTGCGACGATGTACTGCCCGACGTGCGGATGGGGGCGGGGCAGGACGAGCAGCTCGCGGTCGGCCGGACCGTGCAGGACCCCGGCGGTCGAGTACATGAACTCGCCCAGGGCCCAGTCGGCGTGGGCGAGGTCCCAGAGTCGTTCGTGGAGTGCGTTCCGGGCGGCGGCGGTCGGCAGATCCATGACGTCGGCGGTCCACTCGCCGGGCAGCCGAGGGGCGAGCGCCCGGGTGAAGGCGGCCAACGCGGCGTCGCGTTCTGCGGTGCGTGTCTTGCTGGAGTCGGTGCCGCTCACCGGCGGCCCCTGCACGAACCGGTGGTACCTGGGTGCGAGGCGGTCGTGGCGGCGGCCTGGTGCAGCCGTACGGGGCGGGCAAACCGCAGGCCAGCGGCCGAGCGCCGGTCATCCGGGAGCCCGGCGGCCGTCGGTGTCGTCAGCTGCATCAGGGAGGCGCGGGGCAGCGCGTCGGCAGGACGGGCAACGGGCCGGTCTGAGGCGGCCACCTCCAGGACTGCGTTGATGACCCATCTGGGTGCGCCGGAGGTGAAGTGCGCGCGCCAGCCGGCCTCGGCCTGCGGGCCGGCGGTGACGGACACGGCCCACGAGGCCGTCTTGGTGAGGTAATCGGGGGTGTAGAGGAGCCGGGCGGCGCCGTCATGGGAGCGCCAGATGAGGGGGTTGGTGATGGAGGAGTCCCGCTTCCACCCTGCCCGGGTCACGAGGCTGTCGGGCTTGCCGAGTTCACGAAGACGCCCGTGGTCGGCGCCGGCGAGGGCCTGGGCGGTGGCGAGGGCGCTGGCCGCCAATACCTCGGCGGGGGTCGTGGCGGTGAAGACGGCTGACCAGGCGTGCGAGCCGTCCGCGGGGAAGGGGCAGACCAGGTGCCAGTCGCCTTTCGGGTCCTGGTAGAGCGTGGTGTCGCTGTCGGGGGCGCGGAGGAAGGGGTGGTGCTGGTCTTCGGCCTGTGCCCAGCCGTGCTGAAGGAGGGGCGTGGTGATGGTGGCGCAGTCGCCGGGGCCGGCGAGGTAGACGGGTTGGACGTGGATGTGCGATGTCGCGGTCAAGGGGGCCTGACGTGGTCGGGGACGGAAGTCAGCGGGAGCCGGAGCGGGGGCGCCCGGGGCCGGGCGGCGGCTGAACCGGCGTCGGGTCGAGGCGCGGCCGACCGGCGGCCGGGACGGTGCTGTGGCGGGCGGCGGCGGCGCGGGCGCTCGGCGAGGTGACGGGCGGCAGCGGGGCACTGGTGTCCCGGGTCCACGCGTACGCGGCGTCGAGGTCGGCGAAGCCGCCCTCGCGGACGGTGTACGTGTCGCTGTCGACCTGCCGTCGGTTGTGCCAGACCCGCACCGAGGCCTCGGCAGGGGAGGGGGCGGTGTCCTGCGCGATGACCCAGATGTCGTACGGCTCGCTCTCGTCCGTGAAGCTGCCGCGCACGGTGAAGCGGTCGCCGGAGGAACGCAGGAACTCCTCGATCTGCCGGGTGAGGGGGTCGGCCGGGCGGATGGGGATCGCGGTCTGGGCGAGTTGCTCGGGGTCTGCTCCCCGGGCGATGAGCCAGCGCTCGGCGAGCGGCACCAGCGCTTCGGTCTTCATGGCAGCCCGGATGGTGCCGGCGCTGTCGTCACGCTCCAGGTGGACGGCGACGATGTCGGGCTCACCGGGGACGCCGTAGATAGCGGACCTGTCGAAGGCGATCACGTGGCTGGTGCGCAGCCGGGTGGACGGGTCGGCCCGGTGCTGCGCGGCGAGGACCATGAACGCACTCTCGAGGCCAGCAAGACGCGAGAGGACTTCCTCGCTCTCCTCGTCGACGGGCTCGAGGTCGTAGGTGTCGAAGCCGAGGGCGGAGCTGGCGGTGGGGGCGATGGGGTCTCCTGGGTCAGTGGTGCCGAACAGCGGGTCGGCCTGCGGGCGCGGCGTAGGTGGCGGCCGGGCCGGGGCCGGTTGGGCTGGTGCGGGTGCTGCGCACGGTGGCGGCGGCGCGGCGGGCCGCGGCGGGCGTGGCGGAGGCGGTCGCCCGTGCCGCCTGGGCGGCCAGCCACGTGCGGGCGTCGGTGCCGTCGCCGGTGTGGTGCAGGCGGACGGTGTAGGTTCCGGCGCGCTGGTCGCGGGTGATGACGGCGGCGATGTGGCGCTCTTCGACCGCGCCCAGGACGACGCTGGTGCGCAGACCCAGGGTGTGTTCCACCGTGAAGCGCGCACCGCTGTGGCGCAGGACTCGGGCGCTGACGGCGTCGTCCGCGGTGGCGGGGTCCAGACCGGCCAGGCCGAAGTCGGCGCCGTCGCTGGTGGTCATCGGCGCGGCGCCCGGCGGGTCGCGGAGTCGATGGCCGGGGCCTGGGCGGGGAACAGCGTGGGGGTGCTGGTGGTCGGCGCTGCGGCGATGGTCCGACGGCCGCGCGCGATCGACTCCGGTCCCCAGCCGAGCCGGACGTAGTTCTCGTGCCAGGCGTGGAGCCTGATGTACAGGGTCCGCAGGTGGAACAGTGCGCGGTTCGCCGCCGTGTGGGAGAGGCCCTGCCCGGGGAGCAGCGGTGTGCCCTCGGGGAGTCGGGCGGCCAGGTCGACGGCGCCGGCGGCCGTGAGACGGGCGGTCAGCTCGCGGTGCGTCGCCGGCTGGTCGGACAGGGCTCGGACCGCGGTGAGGCTGGGATCGGCGGCCAGGCGAAGCACCGTCTCGATCGGCACCGCCACGTGCTCGTCGGGCCGCGCGAGGCCGAGGGACTGGGCGGTGAGGTAGGCACTCGTCCACACTGGAGCCAGCTCCCGGGCGATCTTCGTGGTGATCTGCCGCTCGATGTCGTAGCAGCCCGTGTGGGCCAGCAGCCGCGCGGTCTGCAGCCGCCGCTGGTGCTCCCGCACATCGGCGGCGCTCATGCCGGCGCCGACGGAGAAGTCGGCGGGCCGGGAGTCAGCGGGCAGTTCGTGGTAGCGGGCGTCGAAGAAGACGCGCGCGGTGCCGGGCGGGGACAGCAGCTCAAGGGCCTGCTGGGTGTGCGAGGTGGGCACGGCGGTCAGGTGGTCGTCCAATGGTCGGGGTTCCGGACCCTGTCGGGGCCGGGGAACGCGGGATGGTCGATCGGGGGCACTTGGTCACCGGCCGCGGGCCGGAGACGACGCGACGGCGGGCCCTGCTGCGGCGACCTCCACCCCGGCGACGGGAACGGTCGTGGAGCTCCGGATCCGGGAGGCCGCGTGGCGGGAGGCGGTGGCGCCGGCGGCAGGTGACTCGGTGGCCTGGCGGTAGAAGTGGACGGCCATGACGAGGTGTTCGACAGCGAGGTGGTAGCGGGTGGCGAGCGCCTCGATGTCGCGGCCGAGCGAGGCCAGCAGGCCCCACTGCTCGACGTCCCGGTGATCCCCGCTTCGGGTCCGCTCCAGGCGGCGGATCGCGAGGGCGGCGTGGCGGCGCAGTTCCTGGTCGGCGTCGTCGAGCCGCTCCGCCTGCCGCGCCAGCAGCAGGGCGAGGCTGCGCAGCTCTCCCGGCTCGGTGTGCCGGTCGGCCAGGCCGTAGGTGTCCAGGCCCAGGCGCTCCAGGACGAGCAGGCGCCCGGCGAACGCCGGGGCACCGCCGACCAGGGTGGCGGGTGCCGGGCCTGTGGCCGGTCCGGTGGTGGTCACCGTGCTGGCCTTCCTGCGCGCACCGGATCGATACCGGCCGCCTGAGCCGGGTCCGGCATCGCGGCGGACGGGGATGCCACCTCCGCCTGGGCGTTCCCGGAGAGGGAGGCGTGGATCCGGGCTCCGGCGGGCGTAAGGCGAAGCTTCTGCCCGTGGTACAGGGAACGGCTCCGGTCGTGCTCGACGAGCTTGCGGTCGAGCAACCAGGTGACGGACACGGCGCTGACGCGCATTCCTGGGCTGATGACGCGCTGCCCTTGTCGGATGCTCATCGAATGGACGGTGACATCGCCACGCGCTACGGCGTCGAGGGCCTGGCGCTGGGAGGCACTCAGCTTCATCAGTCGGGACGCTTCGACCGCGCGCTGCCGCGCGGGTGTCCGGTCCGGTGCGGCGGGCTCGGCCGGCGCTTGGGCGGTCAGCAGCCGGTGCAGCCCGATGAGGCGGTCCAGGCGCTGGTGGAGCTCGGCGCGGCGTGCGCACAGGAGGTCGAGCGCGTGGGCGCTGGTGCCGATCACGCCGGTGGTCAGCGGCATCTCGGCGTCGAGGCCGTCGATCACGCGCTGCACGTCGCCGCGGATGCTGCGGGCGCTGGCGACCATGCCCTGCTGGACGTGGTCGAGGCGGCGCGCAACCCGGAGGACCTCGCCGGCCGAGCTGCCGGGCAGGCCTCCTTCGTCGTCGCGCCCGCCCGGTATGTCCCTGAGGCGACCGACACCGAACTCCTTGAGCACCAGCGCGGTGCCGATCATCGTCGGATCGCTCAACGTGGGCGTGTCGGAGGGCTGGTTCACCGCGTGGCCGCCGCGCGGGCGGCGACGGCGGCGAGGCCGACCTCGACGGCTTCGGCCAGGGTGTCCACCAGCGGGGCGCCGTCGGTGGCCAGGCGCTCGGGGCAGTGCAGGCCGCCGGTGTGCAGGACCGGGACGGCGCCGACCGCGCGGGCGGCGACCGCGTCGTCGGCGCTGTCGCCGATCACGATGACGGTGGCCGGGTCGATGCCGGGGCCGAGGGCGGCGAGGTGGGCGGCGAGCGCCGGCGCCTTGGTGGAGACGGAGGGGCCGACGCGGCCGTCGATGCGGTCCATCAGCCCGGCGATGCCGACCTGCTGCACTTCGTGGAGCAGCCGCTCGTGCGGGGCCAGGGAGAGCAGGGACTGCCCGATACCGCGGGCGCGCAGGCCCAGCATCACCTGCCGGATACCCGAGCGCAGGCGCACCGGGCGGCTGTGCAGGACCGCGAGGAAGGCGGCGTCGTTGGACTCCCACTCGGCGTCGGTGATCGAGCGGCCCAGTAGGTCGCTGTAGAAGGCGCGGATCGGCACTCGATGCTTGGCCCGGTAGTCCTCGACGCTGACCGGCCGTCCGCCGAGGGCGGGAAGAGTCGCATTGAGGGCCGCGACGTGATCGTCGATGTCGTCGCGGACGGTGCCGTTCCAGTCCCAGACGATGCGGATCGGTGCGGTGGTGCGGTGGGTCAAGCGGTTTTCTCCGGTGCGGTGGTGGCGGGTTCGAGCAGGTCGGTGCGGGTGAGGAGGACGGCGGCGGCCAGGGCGGCGGCGAGGACCGGCAGGGCGGCGACTGCGGCGGGGCCGTGCTCGGCGAGCCGTCCGGCCAGGGCGGTTCCCAGGGCCTGGCCGACGCCGATGATCGCGATCAGCCAGGCCGCGGCCTCCGTGGCGGTGCCGACCGGGGCCAGGCGGTCGGCGAGTTGGAAGGCGATGGCGAGCAGCGGCGCGAGGTAGAGGCCGGGGAGCGTGCTCAGGCTGGCCGTGAGGGGCGGCGCGGTGGTGATCAGCAGCGGCGCGAAGCAGATCGCGTAGCCGGCCGAGGCGTAGACCAGCTGGCGCGGGAGCGGGAGGTTCCACGGGGAGCGGGCGTAGACGAGGCCGCCGAGCAGGCTGCCGACAGCGAGCAAGGCGGGCAGTAGCCCGGCGAGCCAGCCGATGGCGTGGCGGTCGGCGAGGGCGACGGCCAGCACGCTGAACGAGCCGAGGTTCGCGCCGAGCAGGGCCATCGCGGCGAGCAGGAGCAGCAGCCCGTGTGAGCGCAGCGGGCCCGTCCAGTGCCCGGCCCGTGTGGCCGGCGGCCTCCATCGTGCCGGGGGTCGCAGGATGACGGCTAGGGATCCGGCGGCTCCGGTGAGCGCGCACGCCGCCAGTGCGGCTGCGGGCGAGGCGAGTTGGCACAGGGCCGTGGCCAGAAGCGGGCCGGTGACGAAGACGGTCTCCTGGCTGACGGAGTCGAGGGTGTAGGCCGCGCGGTGGGCGTCGGGGTCCGGGACCAATCGGGGCCACAGCGCCCGCAGGCCGGCCTCCAGCGGCGGGGTCGCCGCGCCTGCGAGCGCTGCGAGCCCGGCCGCGGCGAGGGGGTGGTCGGCGGCGCCGAGGACGGCGAGGGCGGTGAACGCGGCGCTGGCCACGGCGGTGGAGAGGGCAGTGATGGGGGCGAGGCGGGTGCGGTCGACGAGTCGGCCCAGCAGTGGCTGGCCGAAGGCGGCGGCCAGTCCGTAGCAGGCGGCGAGCGCCCCGCCGAGGAGGACGGGTCCGCCGTCGGCCCGGACTGCGAGCAGCAGGGCGATCGGTGCCATGGCCGTGGGCAGGCGGCCGACGAGGGTGCCGGCGAGCATCGCGGTGACGTGCGGGCGGGCGAGTACGGCGCGCATCCCCGGGCGGAGGGTGGCGGTGGCTGGGGGCATGCGGGAGGTGGTGTCTCCTGGGCGGCGGGGTCGGGCGAGCGTGAGTTCAGGTGCCGGGGCTGGTGCGCAGCGCGGCTGCGGCGGCTCCGAGGTGGGCGGCGGTGCCGGTCAGCAGGGCGCCTGCGCGCAGGCGGCCGGCCTGGACGAGTCCGGCGGTGTCGGTGATGGTGCTGTCCGGCTCGGCGAGTTGGTCGAGGACGGTGGTCATGGCGCCGACGGCGGAGAGCATCGGTTGCAGGGCGGACTCGATGCGGGACAGCGCCGTGAGCGGGGGGCCGGTGAGCGGGTCCGCGGCGTCGACGACGGCGGCGGCCGAGGCGGCGGTGGTGGCCAGGTGGACAAGGGTGTGCAGCAGGTTGTTGGCCAGCAGGTGCTGCGGCGAGCGGGCATGGTGCGGCAGTTCGAGGGTCCGGGCGAGGGCCTGGACCTGCTCGGATTCCTCGGCGAGGTCGCAGGTCAGCAGGGCGGTCGGCTCCCGGCGGTCGGCGGGGGTCAGCGGCTTCTCCATGGGGTCGAGGGGGTCACCGCGTTCTGCGGGCGGAGCCACCGGCCGGGGGCGGCGTGGTGCTGCGGATCAGTGCGGTGGGCGGCGCGGCGGCGCAGGCGGCGGATCGCAGCGCCGGGGCGCGGACGGCTGCGGCCGTGCGGGTCGCCTCAGGGATCACGTCGAGATGGCCGTACAGCCCGACGGGGACCTCGCGCAGGCGGCGGCGGGCGGGTGCGGGGCTGGCGAGGTAGGTGACGACCGATTCCACGAGCAGGTCCGGGCAGTGGGCGCCGATGAGGTCGGCGTCCCAGTAGTCGCCGCCGGCACCGGCGAGGATGCGCAGGCTCGGCTCGCCGGTGTCCTGGTCCGGTCCCCACGAGAGTTCGGCCAGGGCGTCCGGGGCGGTGAAGTCAACGGTTCCTTCGCGTCTGGAGTGGCTCCAGCCCGCCTCGATCAGGTCGGCCAGCGCGGCGTCGGGGTCGGCGTGGCCGGGCCCGTTCTTGGTGTGCTCGGCGAGGGCGGCGGCGGCGTGGGCGAGCACCTCGTCCGGCGTCCGGGAGCTGAAGCGGGCCTGCCAGGATGGTCCGGCCGCCACCAGGGCGTCCTGGGTGCGGCCCGACTCGGGTGCCGCGGCGAACACCTGGGTGGAGCCGTTTCGGAACTCCGTTCCCTCGGCGGAGGGGACGGGTGTCCAGCCCGCCTCGCTCAGGGTTCGCGCGGCCGGGGCGGTGGAGCGGTCGGTGGCGGGAGCGAGGTAGGCGGGGCGGACCGCCACGTAGGTGTTGGCGAGCCGGGCCGGCACGCCATTCGGCACGGCACCGGGCAGGCGCGGAACCGCGTCGACGGCGGCGCGGGTCAGGGGTGCGGGCAGGCGGCGGGAGACGGTGGGGATGGAGTCCATGGCGCGCCTCCTGTCAGCGGTGACGCGCGGGAGCGGAGGCGGTCACGAGCGGGGCGGCCTGCGGCGGCGCCTGGTGGCTGAAGGAGAGCACCGTGGTGGTCGAGCGCACGGTGGCGGCCTGGGCGCGAGCGGCCGCCGCTGCAGCCGGGGAGGGCTGCGCGGCCGCGGGTGCGCTGACCGGCGACGGCGCGACGGGGCGGGCGACCGGGGCCTGTACGCGGGGCACCGTCGGCACCTCCCGGTCGGCGCCGGCTGCCGGCACGTGGCGCTCGGCCCACCTGGCGAGGGCTTCCACCGGCTCCATCAGGTCGCGACCGGACTGGGTCAGGCCGTACATGTAGTTGCGGAACTCCCCCTCCCGCTCGACCAGCCCGGCACTCTCCATCTGGGCCAGCCTGCGGTAGAGGGCCGAGGGGTGCACGCCCTCGGGAAGGACCAGGTCCTGGATCTCCGAGGGGTACACGCTCTCGCCCTCGCCGGCCAGCGCCCACAGGGTCGCGACGGTGTGGGTGAGGTTGAGCGAGGCCAGGGCCTGCTCGGTGTATGCGCCCAGTCCGGTCCCGGTCTCCGGCGCGCTCTGGTGGGCGGAGGCCCAGCGGGTGATCGGCAGCTGCAGGCGCAGGGCGTCGCGCCCGGCCTCGGTCATCGCGACGATGCTCTCCTTCCCGAAGCGGGAGCGGGACAGCAGCCCAGCGGTCTCCATCGCGCCGAGCCGGGGGCTGAGCTTGGCGCCCATCCACGGCATCGCGTCGGCGAAGGCGCTGCTGGGCAGCTGGCCGCCGTTGCGGTCCAGCGTCCGCAGCACGCCGAAGGTGTTCGGCGGGCTGAGCACGGACATGGCCTTCTGCACCTGCGAGGCCTGGGCAACATCGCGTACGACGGAGGTGGGCATGAGTGTGTCCTTCGCGGTGGTGGAGCGGATGGTGGAGTGCGCGGAAGTCCGGCGGTAGGTCAGGAGCGCTGCGGGGATGCGGTGCTGATCAGGTGCAGGCGGCGGGCGGCGGTGTTGTAGACCTCGTGGCCGCTGCGGGGGCCGGCGGCGAGCAGGTAGATCTCGGCGGCGCGGGAGGAGGCCGGTGGCCTCTCCTGGTAGACCAGGCGCCAGCGCTTGTCCTCATCGAGGCAGACCTTGCGGCAGCCGGTCAGATCCCGAAGGCCCCGCCGGTCGATGCCTGTTCCGCGGTTCTGGGCCCGTACGAGCAGCCGCAGGTGGCTGACGGCCGCCTCGTGGACGGTGGGTGGCAGGCGGTCGAGATCGGCGAGAGCGTCGGGGTGGGCGTCGAAGCCGAGGAGCACGTCGGTGGAGGCGGTCACGGGCGGGCTCCTTCGGCAGGTCAGGCTCCGGCCGCCGCTCCCCCGGCGGTGGGCAGGGAGTCGGGGTCGGTGAACGGGAGTGCGGGCAGCAGGCGGTGGTGCGGGTGGTCGGGGTTGGTGGTGCAGGCGGTGAACGGGCCGTCTGCGGAGCGGAGTTTGAGCAGCAGCGGTTCCAGGTGGTCGCGCTGCCACACGCTCGGGCCGGTCGCCCCGGAGCGGGGGTCCGTGAGCTCCTGCCAGGCGAGCCAGCAGTGGTGGATCCGGGCCAGCGCCTCGTCGTGCTCGGGCCAGCGTGCGCACCACGGCCGTCCCGAGGTGATCTCCTGGCCGTAGACGCCCAGGAGGATGTGGTCCACCCAGGGCGTCATCGTGCGGACTTCCTCGGCGAGGGCGTCGTCGTCGAAGGCGAGGATCGTCAGCGGCGAGGCGCTGGCCTCACCGTCCTCGGCGTCGTCCTCGACCTCGTCGAGGTCCAAGAGGTTCGGATCCTCGTCGTAGTCCTGGGCGAGCCGCTCGGCCACGATGGCAAGCGAGTCGCGTTCCGCCTGGAGCGCCGCGATCGTGGCGCGCCATTGCGCAAGCGTCTCCTCCGTGACGGCCTCGCGGCCCGGTGGTTCGTCGGGATGGGGATGGGTCAAAGGCAGCTCCGAAGGTCGGGGGAAGCGGGGCGACGTGCAGAACTCTGCCCGGTGGCACAGTCCTTGCCCGGGAGATATGGGGTGGTGTATGGGACCCGGGTTCTCACGGTCAAGGAATTCGGTGATTTCCACACAGAGGAATTCCAGGGGCCATCAACTTCAGTGCAGCAGATGCCTGTTGAGGAACGACTCCGTTGCCGAGGACGGTGAGCTGAGCCGACCGGGAAAGTCCTGTGATCCCCGTCACCCAGCCTTCTTCGAGGCCCATGACCCACTCCACCAGGGCCGGCGTGAGTCGGCCGCGGGCGTCGACCGGGTCCGGAGCGGGGCGTGTGGCGGCCTCCCACCGGGCGATGGCTGGCCCGTACTCCCCCCACCGGCTCAGCTCCCCGCCGATCACATCGGCAGCTCGTCCTGCGGGATCACCGGGAGCGTGCCGGTCGGCGGGCGGGCCGGGCTCGTGCGGGCGGCGGGTCGCGGCACCATCCGGGCCGCCGCGCTCGGCAGCGTCAGGTCGCCTCTGCTCCCCCGCTGGTTCGGGCCGCCCTTCGTTCCGTCGCTCGCCCGCGGGGTCGGCAGCAGATGCTCCACCACGTCGGAGAGGTTCGGGCCGTGCCCGCCCGCCTTCCTCACCTGCGGATGCTGGCTGCCTCCGATGGAGCCCAGATTCGAGGTCGGGGTCAGCAGCAGCGTGACGACATGCCCGAGGTCCTCCCGGCCGGCATCCGGGCCCTTGAAGTCGCGGGCGCGGGGCGTCGGCAGGCCAGGCGACGAGGAAGACGCGCTCGCGGCGGTGCGGGGCTCCGACGTCGGAGGCGCGTAGCACTTCCCACTTCGCATCGAACCCGCTGTCGGCCAGGTCTGCGAGAACGGCACCGAGTGCCCGCAGAGGAGGTTCATCGCCGGTGTCTCCCAGACACCACGGGCACGGTTCCATATCACCATGGGCTGGCGAGTGGGCGGGGGTGGACAATAGGCCGCGGACGTTTTCAATAACCACCATGCAGGGTCGAAGAATTGAGATGGCGCGGGCGATGGTGTGCCACAGGCCCGAGCGGGTTCCCTCCGCCAGGCCTGCCCTGGCACCGGCCACGCTGACGTCGGTGCAGGGGAAGCCGGCGGCGAGCACGCACACGGGCTCGACCGCCGCGAAGTCCACCTCGGTGATGTCGCCGAGGTTCGGCACGCCGGGCCAGTGGTGTTCGAGGATCGCCGCGGCGCCCGGTGCGGGGTCGGCGTGCCAGGCGATCGTGCCGCCGAGAGCGGCCTGGACGCCGAGGTCCAGGCCTCCGTAGCCGGAGCACAGCGATCCGATGCGTATACCGCCGGGCGCGTTCATCGCCGCCTGCCGGTGGTGGCGGCCGTGGTCGTGGCGGCGGTCGGCGCGGCCTGCGCGGGGGCCGCCGTTGCCGCCGGGCGGGAGCGGATGCGCACTGCGGCGGCCGCGTACTCGCCCGGGGCGCGAGAGGTGATCTCCCGCAGGACCTGCGGCTCGGGGCCGGTGAGGGCGTCGGCGACCTCGTGGAGCATCCGCGCGGTGTCGCTGAGCGCCCGGGAGGCGGTGTTGAGCGAGCGCCATGCCACGGCGGGGGCACCCCGCCCGGTGGATGGGCCGGAGCGGTAGGCGGCGTCGAGCGCTGGATGGATGTGCAGGGCGGCCTTGCTGAGCAGCTGGCTGGCGTGGAGTTGGACGAGCCCGGAACGCTCGCGGGCGATGTGCTCGGGCGAGGCGTCGCTGCTCGGGCCTTCGGCGCCCGGCTCCTCGGCGCGGACGTTGTCCAGCAGGACGTACTGGGTCCTGGCGAGCGCGTCGAGCGCGGAGTGGAGGCGCTCGGCGACACCCGGCCGGAAGCCGGCGGCCGCGGAGACGTAGGCGGCGGTGGCGTACAGGGAGTCGCCGAGGTTGCGCAGCAGCGCCGCCCGTTCCTCGGTGGGCAGGGGTGTCAGGGTCAGGGGAGAACTCCGGTGGTGGGGACGGGGAGGGTCAGCGGCGCGGTGCTGGCGTCGCGGCGGCTGCCTGTGCTGCGGCCGGGAGCTGCTTGTCGGGGCGGTCCTTGCGGAAGGGCAGGCGCAGGCCGGAGCGCAGTCGCGCGGCGACGCCGCGGTTCTTCTGGTCGGGCTCGGCGTCACGGCGGCGGGCGCGGCCGGTTCGAGGCGGCTGGATGTGCCGGCGCACGTGGGCGGAGGCCTCGGCGAGGTGCCGGGCGGCGTCGAGGTACAGCCACTGGGCGTGCTGGATGGTGAGCGGGGAGGTGGGCCGTTGTTCAGCGGCGAGCACGACTTCGAGGACTTCGCACAGCCGGCGGTCGGCCGGCGCCGCGAGGGAGGAGGCGCGTGCGGCGGCCAGTGAGGCGCGCCGGGCGGCAGCGACCTCCTCGGGTGCGGCGTAGGGGTCGATCGGCTTCGTCGCGGCGTCCAGCAGGCCGGTGCGGGCGGTGCGAAGGGTGAGCAGTTCCAGGGCGACGAGTGCGGCGGACGGGAGGGGGCCCTGGTGGGGAATCGCGATCCAGGAGGCGCGGGTGTCGTCCAAGGTGTCGGCCAGGGCGACCAGGTCGGGTCGGTTTGCGAGGAGGGACAGAGCTACTCCGGGGTTCGGTCAGCGGCGGCGCAGCGGGATGACGGGGGCGGTGGGGGTGTCGGTGCCGCTGCGGGAGTGCGGGGTGGGCCGGATGCTGACGATGCGGGAGCGGGCGAGCGCGGCGGACGGCTGGGAGGCGCGGTGGCGCGCGAGGTCGGTGACGGTGTCGTCCCGGGCGGGTGCGTACCGGTCGGCGGCGGCCCGCAGTTCCCCTGCTGCCGTCTGGACCAGGGTGCGGGCGGCAGCGTGGGCGTGGCGGGCCTCGGGCAGGGCGGGGCCGGCCGGTGCTGCCAGGAGCTGGTGGGCCGAGTCGGCGACCAGGGCCAGGGCCTGGGCGGCGCGGGCGGCGGCGGCGGCGAACGCGGCGAGTACGGACCGGTCGGCGGCGGGGTCCGCGACGCGGAAGAGGACCTCGTCGCTGGCCTCGGCGGCGATGGCCACCAGGTGGGTCATCGGCCAGGCGGTCTCGGTGGCGTGGCCGGCCGTCGGGGGCAGCAGCGTGCGGTGCACGGCCTCCAGCCGGTCGGCGAGGGAGCGCATCGCCGCCGACGAGTCGGTGGTGATCAGGAAGGCTCCTGTGGTCGGAAGGCGTGGGGCGTCAGCGCCGGACGGCCGCCGCTGGTGCGGCGGCGGGGGCGGTGGCCGGGGTCTGCGAGAGGATCCGGGAGGAGCCGGAGCGGCGGGCCGCCTCGGCGGCGGTGGCCACGGCTTCCTCGGCGAAGCCCTGTGGCACCAGGACCAGCGGCTCGCGGCGGTACTGGGCGCGGGCGGCCAGCAGGCGGGCTGCCTTGCCGTTCGGGTCGGCCAGCGCCTCCCGTTCCCGGTCGAGTTCCCGCTTGCGGACCCGTACGATACCGGCCCGTGTTCGGCGCAGGACGCCGATGGTGTGGCCGAGACGCTCGTCGGCGTCGGCAAACTGCCCTGCGACGCGCTGCTCGAGGCCCGGGGCATAGAAGTGGCTGCGGGTCTGCGACCGGGGCCGAACCTGGTTGGCGAGGTCGCAGGCGTCGTCGAGGAGTTCGGTGAGCCGGTGCAACACCGGGCTGGCGCGGGTCGCGGCGAAGAACGGCCCCCACATCTCACCGAGGTCGGCGACTGCGGGGCCCGGCCTGTGGGACAGCTCGGCGCCCAGTCTGGCGGCGGCGGCGATGAAGCCGGCCAGGCCGGTGATGTCCTGCGCCAGCCTGTCCGGGATCTGGGCGGGCGGCCGGTTGGCCGTGCGCTGCAGGTCGCGGCGGATCCGCGCGAGCCCGTCGGCGAGGTCGGCGAGCCGCTGGATTCCCTCCGCGTAGACGTCGCTCATCGTCGCCGCCCGCCCGCCGGGTCCGGTGCGCTCCGGAGGGCGGACGCGGGACCCACCGGCCGGGGCGGTGTGGGTGCCGGGGGCACGGCGGCCAGCGCGGCCAGCGGGGTTGAGCCGGGAGCGAGGGCTGCCGCTCGCCTGCGGGCCGGCGGCAGGACAGCTGTGTCCCGCTCTGACCGGGCCCGGTGGCGCAGTGCCTCGCTGGCGGTGTCCAGGGCGAGCCGGGTCCGGGACAAGGACAGGTTGAGCCGGAGGCCCGCCTGGGCGCGCACGGCTTCGGCGTGCGCGCCGTCGAGGCCGGCGACCTCGTGGATCCTGGTGGCCATCGCCCCCGCCCGGCTGACGTGGGCGAGGGCTTCGGCGACGTCCGTCCCGGCATCGGCCAGGGCGCGGGCGGTGGCCCGTCGGGTGGTGTCGGAGAGCGGGGCGCCGGCCAGGACGGCGGCGGTGGCCAGCAGCCTCTGCTGCTGCTCGCCGATCCGCACAGCGTGCTGGCGGAGTTCGCCGATCGCGGGCGGGCCCTGCTCGCGGTAGGCGCCAGGGAGGGCGGCGGCCAGGGCGTCGATGGCGTCGGCCGTGGCTCGCAGCCGGGTGGCCTCCGGGCTGGGCGGTCGAATGGGGGTGGGCAGAGGAGTTCTCCTGGTCTCGGTGGATGGACGGGCACCGGGCCGGGGCCGGTCAGTGCGTGCTCTTGATCGCGGCCCGGGCCGGAGCTGCCTGCTGCGCGGGTGAGGGCGCTACGGGGGCGGTGTCGGGGACCGATACGAAGGTGCGCGCCCGAGCGGCGCTGCGGCGGTGCTCGGGCGGGCCGTTCGCCCGGTCGGCCGCCTCCCGATCGGGCGCGGCGGTGCGCCAGCGCTTCTGCACCTGCTCGGTCTGCCGCAGGGCGTGCAGGCAGGAGCCGAGGAGGCGGGCTGCAGGGATCGAGGAGTCCAGCGCCATCAGCCGAACGGCGCCGGCCGAGGCGGTGGCCGAGCGCAGCACAGCGGCCTTCAGGACCTCGTCGGCCCAGTAGTCCGGGTCGCCGGCGAACCCGGCCCGGGTGATGGAGCGGACGGCGTCGGCGGTGATGGCGTCGGCTGCGCGGTGCTGGACTTCCCAGAGCACGGTCAGCGGGTCGATCGGCTCGCCCCGGTGGCCGAGAGCTCCGATCGCCCGGTAGAGCGCCTGGTGCCCTCGGTCCAGGAGGTCCAAGGGATGCACTCGGCGGGTGACGTCCCCCACCTGCCGGGGAAGGGCGGTCAGGGAGGCGAGTAGTGCCCTCTCCTGGCCCAGGGTCTCCTGGACGGCGTGGTCGGGGAGTTCGAGCGGCCACGGTCCGGGTGAGGGGTGCGGACGGGTGTCCACGGGCCCCCAGGCGCGGGCGAGGTCGCCGACCGCGCTTCGCAGGCGGGCGGTGAGGTGGAGGGTCGCGTCGAGGTCGCCGGTGCGGGCGGCGGCCAGCAGTCGGTGGGCGTGCTCGTGGACCTGTCGGCGAATCCAGCTCTCCAGCACCATCCGGCCGTAGGCGGCGGCGTGGCCGCTCACGGGGCACGCCGCGATCAGCGTGTGCCCGTAGCCGGCAGTGAAGGCGGGGCATGCTTCGGCCGCCGCGGTCATCGCGTCCGTCGCCCACCCCGCCCGCGCCTCGGCGGCCTCCGGGTCGAGGCCGGGGTGTCCGGCGGCGGCCTGGTCGAGCAGCACCTGGTAGAGGGCGGCGTGCGCGGGTCGGTAGAAGTGCTTCGGTTCGAGCCAGTCGACGGCCTTTAGCCGGGCCGGGTCCAGGAGGACCGCGCCGAGCAGGGCTTGCTCGGCCTCCATCTGCGGGGTCACCGTGTCGCCTCCGGACTGCCGGAGCGCCGGGGTTGGCCGGGCGGCGCGGGACCTGGGGCATTGCTGTCCACGGGCCTCCTGGGGATCGGTGTGGGCGGCGGGCTAGCGGCCGGGGCCGGCGGCCCGGCGTGGGGATTGGGTGGGGGCTGGGGCGGGCAAAGAGCCCAGGTCCTCCAGGCCGGGCAGCGCCGGAGAGGACGATGCGGCTGCCGCGGCGCGACGTGTGAGGAGGCGCGCGTCGGTGGCGGCGGCCAGGGCCTGGGAAGCCGGGCTGTAGAGGTTCTCCAGGTAGCTGCGGACCGGCTCCGGCCAGGGCCGGCCGACGAGTTGGGCGAGGACGCGGGCGGCTTCGGTGGGGGCCACGACGTCGCCGATCTGCCCGTGCTGGGCGGATGGCGAGCCCTCCCACGGGTGGTCGGCGGGCATGCCCACGAGCAGGGAGGCCTCACCGGTGGTGATCCGGCGCTCCGGGTCATCGGCCCAGTACCAGCTGCGGCTGCGTCCGGTGATGGCGGTGGCGGTGGCGTCCGCCGACCACTCGTTGCCGCCGGCCGTGCTCCTGTTGCCGCGGGTATTCACGCGGATCCCCTGCCGCCAGCCGAGGGCCTGGGCGGCGGTGCGGGCCGGCATCGGGTCGGCGGGCTGTGCAGCGCTCAGGCTCACCCCCTGGTGGCGGCCGGCCACGAGGTAGGTGCGGCGCCGGTGGGAGGCGAGCCCGATGTCGGCGGCGTCCAGGGTCCGGACGTCGCTGCTGTACCAGTCCGCGAGGTCGAGGGCATCGCGCAGCGCGTCGGTCACGACGTGTGGAAGCGCACTGGACTGCTCCATCGCCAACCAGCACAGCGCGTCGAAGCGGGCGGTCAGCGTCAGTGCCCAGATCACGGTTTCGGCGATCAGGCCGATGCTCGGATCGCTCATCTGCGCGATCGGTTCGCGCACGTCGGCCCGTGACAGGAGCGGTCCGGTCCAGCCGCCGTTGCCGTCCCACGCGGGATCGCAGCAGATCGTGCAGGTGCCGGCCTCGTCGCACTCGCCATCGTCGTGCCAGTGCCCGAAGCTGCCCTCGACGGCCCGGGACAGCACCTCCTCCAGGAGGCGGATGTTGCGCTCGTCCCGGCCCTGGCGCTTGCCGGCCGGTGTCCAGACCTGGCAGGGGGCGCTGACGATCAGCCCGACGACGTGACGCAGGGCGGGGTGGGTGGGGTCAAGGGTCCGCACGTCGCAGACGATCCGGCGGTGGCCAGCGGCCCTCGCGGTCGCGGCGGCGTCGGGGCCGATTTCCACGCCGACGACGTCGAACGCGCCCGGGCGCGGATCCAGGATGCGAAGCCCCTGCTCCCATCCGGCGGGGCCCGCGAACAAGTTGACGATCCGCGGCGGATCACCGGGGCGGGGCGGGAACAGCCACGAGACCGGCCACGGATGGGCGCGCGCGATCAGCTCGCCGTAGGACCAGGGGCCCATCCGGTGGTCGGGGCCGAACCACATCGGCTCCCCCGCCGAGGACAGGGGACGGTAGCCGGACCGCGCCCGCCCCGGGTCGCTCAGCGGGCCGCCCATGCCGGTGGTCCCCCCGGGCGGCGGCCGGCGGCAGTTCGCGCCCGCCGGGTGCCGGTCACGAGGCGGGGTCGCCGGAGCGGCAGGAGTACGGGGAGCAGCTGTCCTGCGGGCCGAACTCCAGCTCGTCGAAGGCCAGCCGCTCCTGCAGAGAGAGCTGTTCGCGGCGGGTGAGCCGGTCGATCGGCGCCTGGTCCAGCGGCACCCGGGAGCGGTGCAGGTACGCCTGGCCGAGCAGCGGCCGCCCGTCGGCGTTGGCCCGGGCGTTCCCGGCGCGGATCTGCGCGTCGAACTCGACGACGTCGGCCCACTCCTCCGGGTCGCCGTCGCGGATGGACCGCCACTGGCCGTTGCCGTGGAACGGACACCCCAGGCAGCTGCTCTTCGGGGTGCTCTCCAGGCCGTGCTCGGCCAGCAGGCCCAGACAGTCGCCGCGTGAGAGGCCGAGTTCGATCAACGGGAAGCGGTTGCGCGTGTACCGGACGTCGGCGTCCTTCGCGCGGTGGAACTCGTCGGTCGAGATCCCGATCCACTGCTCGGCGTAGACGTCGGCCGGAATGCGCGCTGGATACGGGTATCCGAGGATGTCCCGGACCTGCCGCTTGATGGGCTTGATCTTGTATTCGCCGGTGCACTGGCGCCGTGTCATCCCCGGTGAGCCGTCCTTGTTGAGGATGTAGAGCGGCATGCTGGCGAAGCGGTGGCCCGGGTCGAGGGCGTCGGCGCGAATGTTTCCCGACGAGACCCGGAGGATGGGTATCCCGGCGGGCTGCGCGATCTCGCGCTCGACCCGGTCGAGGTGCTCGTACACCTTCTTCGGCTCCCAGCCGGTGTCGGCGAAGATCGCGTAGTCGAGTCGGGGCACCTCACCGAGCGCGGACATCAGCAGCAGAGTGGTCGACTGGACGCCGGCGCCTAGAGAAAGCGTGCGCACGGTCGGGGTGTTCGTGGTGGCGGTGCTCACGCGGCGGCCTCCGCCTTGGCCTTGGCCCGCTCGGTGATCGCCGCGGTCTGCTGGGAGGAGGCCTTGCCGATCACGTCGGCGCCGGGCTCCTTGTACCAGGGCCGCAGGCTCAGCAGCGCGGGCTTGATGCCGGTCGCGAAGAGCAGGGCCGAACCCTTCTTGAGGGCGCGGATCTGGTCGGCGGGCAGGATCCGCTCCTGGCGCATCGAGACGGAGGTGGAGCGGCCGGACTCGGAGGTGGAGTGCGAGACGGTCTCGACGTCGTGCTCGCCGACGAGCCGGCTCAGCTTGTCGGCGAAGTCCGCATCGTCGATACCTGACCCGACCAACTTGATCGTGGCGGCAGACCACATGGCGTCCATGCCGACCTCGCCCCACACTCGCTGGCCCTGCCGGTAGGACTGGAGGATCGTGATCGGGATGACCCCGCGGGACCCCAAGTGCGAGTAGAGATCCGGCAAGTCATTGATCTTGCACACGTTGGCGGCCTCGTCGAGCACCGCGAGCAGCGGCGGGTCGAGGCGTCCGCCGTCGCGCTCCGCCTGGATCACCGCGGCGCGCATCACGCTGTCCGCGGCGGCGGCGATCAGCGCCGACGCCGAGCCGCCACCGTCCTTCGACAGCAGGTAGAGCGTGTCCTTGCGGGTGACGAAGTCGGCGGGCTTGAACTCCGGCAGGGTGCCGCTCGGGGTGACCCAGGCGGAGATCTTCGGGTCCAGCAGGCAGGCCGCGTACTGGCGGGCGGTCTCGAAGATGCCGTCGCGCGTCTCGACCGCACCCGACACAGTGCCCTGCAGCTGGGCGGCGATGGCGGTGAGTTGGTGCTCCTTGAGGATGTCGATCGGGGTGCGGTCGGCGGGCTGGGCAAGCCAGCCGAGCACGTCGGTGATCGGGCGCCCGGCCACGCCGGCCGCCAGGAACAGTGCAGTGAGGGTGTTGGCGGCGGCCGTGCTCCAGAAGTCGCCCTGCTCGCCTTCGTCCACGGACGCGGTGACGAAGTGCTGGGCAAGGCGGCGGGCGCCGGGGAGGTCCTTGGCGTCGGCCAGCGGATCCCACCACATGGCCTGCTCGGTGTGGGCGATCTGCTGCGGGTCCATCGTCCACGCCCGTCCGGCCTCGGACCGGGCGTCAAGCGTCACCGTGTAGGCATCGCCAGCCGCCTTGTTCGAGGTGAGCAGAACGGGGCCGGGAGCGGCCAGGATCGACGGCACGGCCAGGCTGGTCGTCTTGCCGCTACGGGGGGCCATGATCGCGACCGCCACGTCTTCCCAGGACGTGCGGACCTCGGGCCCGCCGTCGCCGAGGGTCCCGAGGAGGATGCCGGTGTCGGCCGGCTGAATGGAACCCGGCTTGGCGGCGGCGAGGCTGGGGCGCAGGCTGCGGGCCTTGGCGGTGATCTCCTTGGGTAGGAGCACCGCCAGGTCGTGGCTGGTGGCCAGGCCCGTGCCCTTCGCGCGGCGGTGGCGCAGCCAGAGGCGAAGTCCCAGGCCTGCGGTGGCGGCCGCGGCCAGGGCGGGGATGATGCGTGCGCCGATCAGGCGCGGGAGGGGTGCCAGGTCGGGCCACAGCTGCTCCGGGTGGAGTGCGGCAGTGACCGGCTGGAACGGGGGCCACGAGCTGTGGCCGGACAGAAGGGTGGTGGTGCTGCCGCCGATCCAGGCGAGGGAGCCGAAGGCGGCGAGAGCGAGTCCGGAGCCGATGAGGGTGTAGAGGAGGGCATCGGTGCCCGGGGCGGAGGACGGTGGGGTGGGGGAAGCAGGGGGCAGGGGTGGGTCCTTGCGGGGAGGAGCCGGGCCGCGGAACGTGGCGGCGGGCGCGGGAAACCGGACTGCGGCCTCGGTCAGCGCGGTCGGCGTCGGGGAAAGCCAGCGGTCGGTCTGGAGACGGGTGGGCCCGGAGCCGGGCCTCACATCGGCGCGGTGGTCAGCGCCGGGGCGGCTCGACGATGCGGCCCTGCGGCACGACCACAGCGGCAGGCACAGGCGACGATGGGCTCCGGAGAACGGAGCGGGGTTCTGCCGCCTGGGCTGCTGGCGAGGTCGCGAGGGCGGCCGCCGAGCGCGAACCGGCAAGGGTTTCGCCGAGGTTGGCGATCTGGTTGGCGACGGTGGTGACGCGGTAGGCGCCGAGGGTGAGCTCGGCCGCCTCGCGGATCAGCGGTTCGTAGATCCGGGGGTTGTCCCAGCCCTCGGCGGCCCAGTGGCCAAAGCGGTTCAGGATGCCGGCGAGCGCGTGGGCCGGGCCGGGTGGGAGGACCAGGCCGTACAGCACCTCGGCGGCCTCCTCCGGGTCCAGCGGTTCGATGACCTCGGCGAGGTCGGCGAGGGCCTGTCCGGCGCGGCGGGTAGCGTCGTGGGCGAGGTCGACCGCGCGTGGCGGTCTGGGGTCTGGCACGGGGTGGGGCCTTTCGGCTAGCGGGGGCGAAGGCCGGGCTGCGCGGCGTGCGGCACGAACGGTCGGGCCTGGGCGACCTGTTGGATCCCCGCACGGGGCGCGGTGCTGTGTACGGCGGCGCCCGGCCGGCGCCTGGAACCGCGGGCGTGCTCGTACTCGAGGAGCTGGCAGGCCGCCATGGCACGGGAGAGGTCGCGGTCCATCCGTGGGGCCTCGCCGTCGCGGCGTGCCAGGGGGGCAATGATGCGGGCCTCGTGGCCGTCCACGCGCAGTGCGATCCACCGGCACGCCACCGGGTCGTCCTCGGGCGCGATGCCGGTGGCGGCCAGGACGCGCCGCACGGCGTCCTCCCAGCGGGCGTCGCTGAGAGGAGGCGAGGCGGGGTGGGCGCGCAGGGCGCAGTGCCACACGTCTCGTGAGAGGCCCGAACGGCGGTCGCGCTGGGGACGCAGCCGGATCAGGTCGTGGTCCAGCTCTTGTGCGAGCGCGGCCAGTTCGGCTGTCCCGGGGGCGGGGAGGACAGGGGCGGGGGTGGGGTGCCAGGCTGCGATGATCCGGGGCGGGGGCCGGCCGGGCTGCCACCGGGCCTGGGCGTGGGCTGCGACGAGCAGGTCGTGGGTGCTGGCGTAGCGGGTAATGGAGGGGATCAGGGCGAAGACGTTCTCGTCGGGCCCCAGGGAGGGGGCGGGTGGAAGGTGCCGGTACCGGGCTACCGGGCAGGAACGTCGCGCCGCGTTTGTGAGCCGACGGCTGCGGCGACCGATGCTGGTGACGGGGTTGGCGGTGAGGGCACGACAGCGCTCCCGACGCGGTTTCGCGCCGCCGCCGATCGGACGCGGGTCGCGGTGGCGGGCAGCGCGCGTAGCTGCGCGGGGAGTTCGGCGATGTCGGTGCCGGCCTCCCAGATCTCGTCCGAGGCCCTGCTGAGTGGCTGCCACAGGTGGCCGCCGCTTGGCCGGTCCTTGGCCCATCGGCCTGCGGCGGCGAGCGCGGACGACAGCGCCTCCAAGGTGCCGTCATCTCGGGTGATCTCCTCGACCAGGTCGGCAACTTCCGCAGGGTCGGAGGATCTGAAGATCCGGTACGCGACTTCGCGCAGTGCTGCGGTGGCAGTGGCGGCGGACGGCAGTGGGGTTGCGGTCACCGGGTTCGTCCCTCGGCGCGGACCGGACTCCCGTAGCGGGCACCGGGTTCGGGCGGTCCGGACGGCGGCGCGGTCTTGCGGGTGGTGATGCGGGCCGCCTGGGCGCGAGGCAGGGCGTTGCCGGGCCGGCGGTAGTCCCACGGCCACTGGCCGCCGATCTCGTACAGCCCCCGGTCGTCGGGAACGACGTGCATCCGGCCGCCCTCGCCGTCGTGCTCCCGCGGCCAGCTGTAGACCAGAGACCCGTCGGCCTCGAAGGCGGCCTCGAAGCCGACATTGTCGGCGAGCATGTCGGCGACGATCTGCTCGGCGGCGGCGCGGGTGAACTTCGCGGTGCCGAAGGGGTCCACGTATCCGCGGCTGGTCTGGGCGAGTCCGGGCTGGGGCGCATGCGAGGAACCGTCGGGCCACAGCAGGTGCACCCGCTCGTTGCCGCGGACCTCCGGACCGTCCCACAGCCGCGCTTCTACCGCCAGGGCTGCCGCTGCGGCGTCGTCGGGGCCACGGTGGTTGGCCATCAGGCGCGTGGCGCCCGACAGGTGCAGGGCTGCCTCGTCGGTCACGTCGAGGAGGACCGTCTCGTTGTCGGCGATCCGCTGGCGCAGTTCGGACAGGTGCGCGCTGGAGGAGTCAGCGCGAAGTGCTTCGTCCCAGGCGGCGAGGTCGGTGTGGACGGTGGCGGCCATCTCGCCGGCCAGCGGGAGTAGGCCTTCACGGTCGACGAGGGCTCGGAGCATCGTCTGCTGGGAGAGGTCCGGCTGGGCGTCGAGGTGGTCGGCGAGGGCGCGCAGCCGCTGGGCGTAGGCGTGGGTGGTCGGGGTCTGGGTCAAGCGGGGGTCTTCCTTGGTGGGGGTGGCGGTGTCGGTTCCGAGGCGGGACCGATCGGTGGTGCTGCCGCAGTGCGGGCGGCCAGGGCTCCGGCCCGGGCTCGTCCGGCGGCTGGCGGACGACGGCGAACGGGCGGCGGCCGGCGGCGGGTGGGGCTGCGGTCACCGGGTTCGTCCCTCGGCGCGGGCCGGAGTGCCGGGGTGGATACCGGGCTCGGGCTGCCCGGACGGGAGCGCGGCCTTGTGGGTGGTGATGCGGGCCGCCTGGGCGCGAGGCAAGGCGTTGCCGGGCCGGCGGTAGTCCCACGGCCACTGGCCGCCGATCTCGTACAGCCCCCGGTCGTCGGGGACGACGCGCATCCGGCCGGCATCGTCGTCGTACGCTGGGGGCCAGTTGTAGACCAGTGACCCGTCGGGTTCGAAGGCGGCGTCGAAGCAGTTGTTGAAGCGCATGTCGGCGACGACCTGTTCGGCGGCGGCGCGGGTGAACTTCGCGGTGCCGTAGGCGTTCACGAAGCCGAGGCCGGTCGTGACGAGTCCGAGCTGGGGAGTGTGAGCGGTGCCGGCTGGCCGGAGGAGGTAGACCTGTTCGGTGCCGCGCACCTCGGGACCGTCCCACAGCCGTTGTTCCGCCGCCTGGGCTGCCGCCGCGGCTTCGGCGGGTGTGGTGTGGTCGGCCAGCAGGCTCATCGTCTCGGGGAGGGACAGGGCGGCATCGTCGAGCGCGGCGGTGATCCGCTCCTGTGTGCTGGCGATCCGGCGTCTGAGCACGCGCAGGTGGGTGCCGAACTGGCTGGCGGGGACGGCCTCGTTCCAGGCACCGAGGTCGGTGTGCACGGCGGCGGCCATCTCGGAGGCGAGGGTCAGAAGGCCGGACTCGCCAACCAGGGTCCGAAGGGCGCTCTGGCTGGGCTTGTGCTGCTCGGCGTCGAGGTGGTCGGCGAGGGCGCGCAGCCGCTGGGCGTAGGCGTGGGTGTCAGGGGGTTCGGTCAAGCGCGGCTCCTCGTGGGGGTGTTGGTGGCGGTGGCCGGGGCGGTGCTGACCGGTGGAACGGCTGCGGTGCGGGCTGCCGGGGACCTGGTGCGTGCGGCGCGGGCGCGCTCGGCGGCCGGATCGGCCGAGGCCGGGTAGGCGGTGGCGGCGGCGAGCGCCGCCATCCGGGCGGCAGCGTGCGCACCGGCCTGGAACCAGCGGGCGATCTCCTCGCGCTCGTGCTCGGGGGCGTCGGTTCGACGCGCCGTCCGGGCTCCTGCTTCGAACATCGCGCGGGTGGCTTCCATCGCGCTGCCGGTGCCGGTGGTCATCTGCCCGGCGACGGCGGCCAGTTCGTGGATCCCCATGGCCGGCAGGAGGTCGGACAGTTCGCCGATCAGGTCGGCGAGGTCGGCGAGGATCTCCAGTGCCTGCTCCGCTGTGGAGGAGAGCCGCAGGCGGGGACCGAGGTCGACGGTGTGGCCGGAGCGCTCCAGGCGGCGGGCGGCCTCGGCTACCAGCGCGAGCCGGGTGAGGGGGCCGTGGTCGGTGGGGAAGGCGGCCGGGTGTCCTGCACGACGTGGCGGGGCGACGCCGAGGGTGCTCAGCAGCGCGAGGGCGTTCGGGTCCGCGCCCAGTGCCTCGGCGTAGCCGGAGCCCCCGGGCGCGATGCGGATCGTCTCGGTCAGTACGGGTTCTCGGTGGTGCGGTCCTCGCCGGTGGCGGCCGCCAGCAGCTCGGGGAGGTCTGCGGGGGCGGCGTCGCGCTGGTCGATCCACCAGCTGGCGCGGTCAATGGTGCGCGCCTGCTCCTCGATGTCCAGCCAGGCGTTCTCGTCGAGGTCGCCCTCGACGACCAGGTCGCGGTAGGCGGCGGCCATCAGCTGGTGGCGCGAGCGTTCACCCCACGCGATGGCCTTCTCGGGGCCGTCCAGCGGCGGCATCCGGAACTTCGCGGCCCACTCGGTGGCGGCCTGCTGCTCGGCGGCGCGCTTCTGCTCCAGCCAGGCCGCGCGGTCGGCGCCGTCGGCGTCGCGCTGGGCCCGCCAGCAGGCGGTGCAGTCGCGCCCGGCGAGCCAGCGGGCGTAGCCGGCACGCTGGTCGGCCGGTCGGGAGGAGAGGTCGTGGTCCGCGTCGTGACCGCACCCGTGGGTGACGGCCCAGATGGTCTTGATGGGCAAAGGGGGAATACCTCCAGGTCAGCGGCTGTGAATGCTGTATTCGAGGCGCGGGTCGACGGGCCGGGTCGCGGCCTCCACGGGCTGCGCGGCGCTGACCCTGCCCAGGCGCAGGCTGGTGGCCCGGGCGGCCTGGGCGCGTGCGCCGAGCGCAGCGGTGGCGGCGGGCCGGGGGGCGTGCGTGGCCGCGCGGGTGCGGGGGGCGGTGGTGGCCGAGATCTGTTCGAGGTCCTGGCGCACCCCGCCCAGCACGGTGTGGGCCTCGGCGAGGACGGCGGACACCTGAGCAGGGTCCAGCGACTGCGGGTCGTCGCGCAGCTGCTGGGCCAGGCCGTCGAGGATCTCCTCGATCGCGGCGAGCGTGCGCTGCCGGTTGCTCACCAGCGCGCCCATCCGGGGATCGGCGGCAGACCGGTCGGCCGGACCGGCGGTGGGCCGCTGGGTGTTGAACGGGTCCACGGGGGCGACAGCAGGTGTTGTCATGGGAGCCGGTTCGCCGCTGTTCTGCGACCGCGCCGCGCGCACGACCTTGGTCAGGAACGGGTCGTCGGGCCCGGCGTGGGAGTGCTCGGGCGCGGGCTGCTCGTCGACCCGGAACAGCCGGGTGCGGAACGGGTCGTCGTCGGCGCGGGCCTGATCGGGGTCGTACAGGGCGTCTGCAGCGACGCTCAGCCCGGCGGCGCGCAGCCGGCCCACGGTATGCGTGGCGCGTTCGACGCCGGCGGCCTGCTGCTCGGTGAGAGAGAACAGGTCCCGGTGGCCGGGCACCCGGTAGAACCCGGCCTGGGCCAGCAGCCGGGCCGCCGCAGGGGTGCTGGTGGTGTTGGTGGCGGTGATGCCGCGCTCGGGGTGGGTGCCGATCGTAACGTCCGCGCGGGAGGCGGCGGCCGGGCCCGCGAGGATCACCGGCTCAGCGGCGGGAGCGACGGGGCCGGTGACGATCCTGGCGCCGGGGGCGGCGGCCATCGACGACGGCGAGGGGTAGCCGGGGTGGGTGTCGTACTCGAACTCCCGGTCCGGCTGGACGACGGCGCCGGTGGAGCGCAGGGCGGCGACGGTCTGGCGGGCGTGGAGGACGAGGCTGTCGGTCGTGCCGGTGAAGACCAGGTCCCCGTCGCGGCCGGGGATCGGCGTGAAGCCGTAGTCAGCGAGCAACCTGCGCTGCTGGTAGGTGGCCTGGTCGGTACCCGTGGCCGTGACGCCGTACTCGGGATGGCGGGCGATCGTGATGGGGGGACGGTCGGTGATGCGGTTCTCCTCTAGCGGCTGGCGGCGTGCATGGGGACGGAGGACAGGGCGTGGGCGGCCGGGGCGGCCTGGATGATCGGCCCGGCGCTCAGTCCGCGGGCCGTGACGACACTGGCCGCAGTGGCACGCGCGCTGCGCGCGGTGGCGGTCGGCTCCTCGACGACGGCGCCCAGGTGCGCCAGGTCGGACTGCAGCTCCCGCAGCCCCTGGGCGAGTCCCTGCGTCCGGTGGCGGGCCGTGTCGGCGCGGGCGGCCAGGAGTTCACCCTGGTCCGGGGGCAGCTGGTCGAGGTAGATGCGCACGTCGGCGAGCAACTGGTCGAGGTTCGGCAACGCGCCGGTCCTCGGGTCGAGCGCGGCGTCCAGCAGGTCGGCGACGTCGCGACTGTCGGTCAGACTACGCAGACCCGCCCGTTCCAGGACCAGGTCCTCGGCGGCCTCGGCGAGCCGGTTCGAGGAGGCCGGTGGGGTCGCCAGGCCGACGGTCGCCACCTGCAGGCCCAGTCCCTGGAGCACCGCGCTCGCCCTGGCCGCCGCGGCCAGGGCCAGCCGCTCGCTGGCATCGGCCGGCGGCAGGTAGATGTCGCGGTCCGGGGCGGAGCCGTCGTGCTGCCAGCCGAAACGGCGCAGCACGTCCGGCACCAGGCCAGTCGTGGCGTCCGTCGTGGTGGCCGCGACGATGCCCTCGGTGGGGTGGCGGGCGAACACCACGTCGGCGCCGTCCAGCGCGGCATCGAGGCTGCGGACCGGCCCGGAGGCGGTCTCGACGCTCAGCTCGCCGGCGTCCAGCAGGAACGCGCTCTGCGCCGCGCGGGCCACGGCGTCCGGACCGGTGAAGAGGTACTCCCCCGGGGCGCTGCGGGTGGCACCGTTCTGTTCGAGCAGCCGGTGGGCGCTGTCGGGGACATCGGGCCCGAGCCGGGCGGTGATGGCGCCGGCATCGCCGGGCGTGAAGGAGATGTCGGCCATGGGATGGGGAGTCCTTCCGGAAAGGGGGATGGGGGGCTAGCGGCGCTGGGCGGCGTGGGAGGGCGCCGGCGACAGGGCGGCGGGGACGGCCGTGGACGCCGACCCGCAGCGAGCGCCCGGCAGGCGGGAGCGTGCTGCGGCGGCACGCAGCCGCGTGGCGGACGCAGGGCGCGTCTCGCGCAGGATGAGCCGACGAAAGCCGCGGCGGGCGTCGTCGGCGAACCGGCCGGGGATGTCACCGACCACCGACAGGGAACCGCCGACCAGGTCGTGGCGCAGCTCGATGTAG
Organism: Kitasatospora sp. NPDC057965; assembly: GCF_042887135.1. Lineage (NCBI taxonomy): Bacteria > Bacillati > Actinomycetota > Actinomycetes > Kitasatosporales > Streptomycetaceae > Kitasatospora > Kitasatospora sp. NPDC057965. Next base: position 80,344 of record NZ_JBHVPZ010000029.1, on the reverse strand, counting down.
TGGCCGGTTGCGGGCTCGGCGGCGAGCATCCACTCGGTGTCGTCGAGGGCGCGGCGCGCCTCCACCCTCAGGTCGCCGCGCACGACCTGCTCGGTGACCTCGCGGTCGCTGGAGGAAAGGGGTGCGGCCAGGCGGGCCTTCGCCTCGGCCCGGGCCGCTCGGGCGACCGCTTCGGCGTTGGGGAACGGCCCGCCGGAGGTGAGCCAGGCATAGTGGCGCACCACGTCCATGGGCCGCTGGTGCGGGGCGTGCCAGTTGCGGACCTCGATGCCCGAGCCGACGAGTCGGCGCACGGCCTCTCCGGCGGCGGCGGCCTGCTCGGTTCCCGGCACGCGACGGCTCATGTGCCAGGCACCGAACGGCTCCGCCCGCTGGTGGAAGCCGGCGTCGGCCAGGACGCTCGTGACGGTCGGCCGGGGGTAGCGCGGCGCCAGGACGAACTCCCCCAGGTCGAAGGTCCAGCCGAACCTCAGCGGGTGTCCGCTGCTCACCGGCGACCCGCAGATGCCTCCGCAGCGGCTGCATCGGCCGGGGCCGGCGCGCACCTTGCGGGCCGGTGTCGCATCTCCCGCAGCCGCGCCAGGAGGTCGGTCTCGGCCTGGTCGCGCGCGGCGGCGGCGTCCTCCAGCGTCTCCAGCTGGGTGTCGAGGTCGGTGAGCAGGCCGTCGTCGACCCGGCGCTGGCGATCAGCGCAGATCAGCAGCCGGACGCGCTCGAACGCGACGGTGGTCTCGGCCCTGGTCAGCGCCCGGTGAGCGTCCACAATGCGTGCGGCGTCCGGGGCGAGGTCATCCTGCGCGTGCAGTGTCGCGATGCTCGCTCCGAGCACGGCCTCCACCTGGGCGTCGAGACGGGTGAGGGATGAGGGCAAGTGCTTCCTCCAGCAGTGGGGGCAGAGATTCAGGGGGTAATCGCACGACGTGTCGTGTCGGTGTGAGTTCCCCGTGTTCAAGCCGTCGCACATGAGTCCGGCTGAGGGAACGGTGCAACTAGTGGGTACCCGAAGGCGGCCACCGCCGCGTCGAGATCCTTGTACTCGGTGACGGCGAAGAACCCGCTGCCTTCGGTGGCGAGTACCGCTGCCGTCCCGTCCGTCGGGAAGCCAGCCAGCAGGCGTACGGGGCCGGCCGCTTCGCGGTGCAGGGCGTGGACGACGAGCCGCCCGGCAGTCACATCGGATGCCACGTGGTGCATCCAGATGGTGCCCGGCGCCCGGGTCATCGTGGGGTCATCCGGGGCAGGCTGCGTGATCGCCTTTCGGCGTTCGGTGTCGGAGTACAGGCGCAGGACGTCGTAGCCAACGGCGTTGAGCCGATGGACAGCGTCCGTGACGGCCCGGGACGCGCTGGTCGGCGACGTGCTCTCACGCAGCCGTTGCACGCCCGTCGCCTCGTCGTGGACGAATCCGGCCTGGTCCAACAACCGGCGGCTGGCTCCGTCGACCGGCAGCGCGGCGAGTACGTCGGTAGCAGGGTCGACGGCGATGGGGATGGTGAATGTAGCCACGGGGCTCCGATCTGATGGTTGGTCGCGCGGCGCACGGCGGCTGGCTACGCCTGGTCGACATCCCTGTCCGGGCCACCGTCCGAGCCGCCGGTGTAGCCGAAGTGGATGCGCTCAAGGTCGCCGAAGGTCACGATCTCCGGGTTGAGGCGGAAGGCCTCCTGGCGCTCGGCCATGTACTGCTGAAGCCGGTCATCGGCCGAGTCAACCTGCCCACGGTTCCTGGTGGACTGTCGCGCGGTGGCGATCCCGTCGACTCGGGTGGCAAGCTCTGCCCGTACCCAGAGCCCGCCGCCGAGCTTCCAGATGTCGCGGGGATTGAAGGCGAACGAGCCGTCCTGGTTCCACTTGGGCCGGTGACGTTCACCAAGCTTCCGGATCTCGCCCTTGCACCCGGCCGAGCGAAGAGCTTCGTGCAATTCCTCCCTGCAGGGATCCAGGTCGACCAGTCTGGACAGCTCCGACTCGGCGTCGCTCACCTGCATGTGCCCGGTGAGCTGGGTGACGTTGTCAGCGGCCTGCTCGCTGAGCTCCCACAGACGCTCCTTGATGCTCACAGCAGCGTTGGTCACGCAAGTCCCCTCTGCTTCCAGACCGCGTCCATCTCCCGCAGTGCGCTGATCGCGTGAGCGATCACCTCACGGGTGACCGTTCGCCCGGCCGGAGCAAGACTCGGATCGAACTGGCGGAACACCTCGGTGCCCCGGGTCTCGGCAACGGCCGGAACGATCTCGCACAGGAGCTGGGTGGCCACATGCCGCTGCCGGTTCTGCTCCTCGACTCGCTCCCTGCGTTCGGCCAGCGCCCCGTTGAGGGTCAGCTCTCCTTCCACAACGCGGTTGGCCAGTTCAGGGTCCTCAGTGCGTAGCCGATCCAGGCGGGCCTCATCGGAACTGGCCTGGTTCTTCCTCTCACGCGCGACCTCGTAAGCCGCGTCAAGGCCTGAAACACCGCTGATGACGCGGTCCACGTAGTCCGACGCGTACTGCATCACCGTCGATGCCTGCCCGATGCGGCCCAGGGAGACACCGGCCTGTTCAGAAACTGAACGGGCCGACTGTTCAGATTCTGAACGCCCCTCCTGTTCAGAATCTGAACAGGCCTTGGCGGCGATCATCGCAGCCTGTCCTCGCGACAGACTGCGACGACGCAGGTTGGCGGAGAGAACGTAGCTTCGGGGGGCGCTTCCCTCGTAAGCCACGAACTGTGCTTCGATCCCGAGGATTTCGCACGCCTTGAGGCGGTTGCGTCCGTCCAGGATCTGGCCGTCGACATCCCGGACGACTGGATGAAGAAGACCGTTCTCCCTGATGTCCTCTGCCAAGGCGTGCAGTTCGTCGTCGTCCAGCAGGGGGAAGATGGAAAGGGTCGGGTGGATCTGGATGAGGTAGCTCCATAAGGGCGTGGTGTCGGGAAGGTGAACGGCGCGTTCGCGTCGTTCGGGAGCGAGTCCCAGGGATCAACCGGCCATCGCAGTAGGCGCATTCACGGCTCCGGAGGCGTTGAACTCACGGGGATTCGCCTGCATCCGGGAGTCGGTGTCGAACAGTTGGCGTTCGGCCGGGTGGAGCAGGTGCTGGACCACGAAGGAACGGCCGGCGATCTTGTAGAGGCCGCGGCCTCGGGTGAGCGCGGCGATGGCCTGGGTCTCCACGCCGGTGAGGCCAAGGAGGCTCGCGGTGGAGGCGAGTTGGTCCGGCTCCTGGCGGTAGATGATGCGGGTGGCGCAGTCGGTGAGCAGTCCTTCGGCGAGGGCGCGGCCTCGGGAGCCGGCGTCGCCGGCCGAGAGCAGGTCGGACAGGCGGTGGATCACCAGAAGGTTGGCGATGCCGAGGCCTCGGCTGAGCTTCCATTGCTGCTGCATGCGTTCGAGCAGCGGCAGGTGGCGCATCAGGCGCCACGCCTCGTCGTAGACGACCCAGCGCCGGCCACCGGTGGGATCGGACAGGGCGGCCTCCATCCATGCGGAGGCGCAGGTCATGGCGAGGATCAGGCCGGTGTCGTCGCCGCCCGCGCCGAGCGCGGAGAGGTCGATGGTGAGCATCGGCGCCGTGGGGTCGAACGCGATGGTCGACGGGGCGTCGAACATCTGGGCCAGGTCGCCGGCGACGAGTCGGCGCAGGGCATGGGCGAGGTCCTCGGCGGCGGCGCCGAGGCGGCGGGCGGGGTCGCCGTGGGCGTCGTCGAGGCGGCGGGCGGTGCCGAGCATGGCGGCGACGTCGCCGAGCAGCGGAACCCGGCTGTTGCGGTCGGCGTCGGCAACGACCTCGTCCAGGGCCACGTCGAGGGCGGTGTGCTCCATCGGCGCCAGGTCCCGGTGGAGCACGGTGCGTGCCAGGCTCGCCAGGAGCAGCAGCCGGCGCTTGCGGACTTCGGTCGCCCACTCCGCCGGGTCTGCGCCTGCCGGTGCCGCGGGAGCGTCGAGCGGGTTGAGCCTGCCGCTCATGCCGGGGCCGAGCGCGATGGTGCGCCCGCCAAGTGCCTGTGCCACGCCCGTCCACTCGCCCTTGGGGTCGCAGGGGACGTAGACCCGGTAGCCGTGCGCGATGCTGCGCAGGGCAAGGGACTTGGCGAGGGCGCTCTTGCCCATGCCGATGACTCCGGCGAGCAACAGGTTCGGATTCGTGAACCCCTCGACTCGCGCGTACAACTCGAAGGGGTCGAAGCAGAACCCGGCCTCGGCGTGGACGTCGCGGCCGATGTACATGCCGCCAGCGCCGAGGCCGCCTTCGGCGAGGAAGGGGTAGATACCGCCCGCGACGGCGGTGGTCATCCGGTGGGTGGGAAGTTTGAGCTTGCCGCCGCGCAGCGAGGCGGGGCCAGGGCGGCCGGAGGCCGGGTAGAGGGGGCGGGCGTCGAGTTCGTCGGTCTCGGCGGCGGCCCGGCGGCGGGGCTGGTTGGCGCGGCGGGCCTCGCGGTGGGCGGCGGCGAGGTCGCGGCGAGCCTGGCGGCGCAGGGCCCGGTCGCTACGGCTGGGCGTGAACAGCGCGCTGGCGGTGGCGCTGGTGTGCTTGCTCAAGTGCGGGCGGGTCCCTTCGGTGCTCAGCGGCGGATCAGGCCGGGGGCGGGTGCGTGGAGGTCGGCGGGCGTGGTGATCTGGCGGACGCGGGCGGAGATTGTGGTCCGCCGCCGGCAGACCGACAGGCCGGGAGCGCCCTCGGGGAGCCTGGAGGCGCAGGCCTCGCGGGTCGGCAGGCGGCCGTCGGCGCGCGGGGCGGCATGGTAGGCGTCGTGGAGGTGCTCGCACACCTGCCACATGCGCAAGCGCGCGTTGTGGAGGTGGTCGCCGCCGGGCGCGGTGTGTTCGCGGGCGCGGACGGTGGCGGTGTCCAACAGGCCGAACAGGGCGGAGGTGTGGGCGTGGAGGGTGTCCAGCTCGGCTCGGGAGAGGGCCTTCTCCTCGGCAAGCTGGGTGTGGTGGTGGACGTCGACGGCGGCGCTGGCGAAGCGCAGCAGGTCCGGACGGTCGTGGGGCACGGAACGGGGTCGCCCTTCGGTGGTCAGGGGCGGGCGAGGGGAAGTGCGGCGGCCGTGAAGGCCATGGCCTGCTGCTTCTCCAGGAGGCGCAGGTCGATCTGGGCGGCGACGGCGGCGGTCTCGACCTGGGCGCAGGCGGCGCTGAGCTGGTCGGCGTCGTCGGCGCTGACGACGAGCAGGCCGGTGAGCTCCACGTCGGCGTGGCCGGCGATCAGCTGCAGTTCGCGCTGCTTGGTGTCGGCGTACTCCACCGTGTCGGCTTCGGAGTCGACTTGGCCGCGGCGTACGCGTTCGGCGGCGTCGGCGACGATGGTCGCCTTCTTGCGCTGGACGTCCTTCATCGCGGCGTCCAGCTGCTGGGGGGTGTAGATCAGCGAGAGGGTGCGCCGCACGCCGCTGCTGTACAGCAACTGGTGGAGGAACCCGACCGAGGTCTCGGTCCTGGGCCACTGGTCGATCCAGTACACCGCGTGGTGGGCGCTGTCGGTGCGGATCCTCTCCGGCTCTTCGACGACCACGACGGGACCGGCGGCGGCGACGTCGGCCTCGGCACGGCCGGAGTCGGACCAACGCTCCAGCGCGCCGAGGACCGCCGGGTCGTAGGCGGTGCGGACCACCGCGGCGATCTCGCCCGCGGTCAGCCAGCCGCCGGACACCAGACCCGCACCGCGCACCGACTGGTCGAGGGAGGCGGTCAGCTGGGAGAGGACCGTGCATGCGCCGCCCAGGCCACCGCCGGCCTGGTTGATCAGGCGGCGGGCCTTGCGCAGGTCGAGCGCGATGGCGATGTAGGCCTCGTGCGGGGCGGCGGCGGGTCCAGCGGCGGCGAGCAGATCCTCGTAGATCGGCCCGGCGAGCGGGGTGTCGGGCCGACCGTGCTCCAGCCAGTACCGCTGGAGGGCGTCGCCGCTGTCGGGGACGGTGCGCTCCATCACCTGGATGCGGGCGATCTGGCCGGAGCGGGAAAGGGCCGCAAGGGTGCGTCCCCAACCCGAGACGTTGTCGGCCTGCGTGGCCGGGTCGAGCAGCGCGAATGCTCGGCTGCTCACCCGGGTGACGGCGGTGAGGGTTGCCTGCTGCTGGTCGTGGACGGCGCCCAGACGCCCGTCCGGCGAGGTGATCGCGCGCAGGGACGCGGCGGTGCCGGGCAGGTGCAGGAGGCCTTCGACGCGTGGCCGGGTGGACGGGCGTGCCAGCCACACGAGCTGGCCGCAGGTTCGGCGTAGCCAGTAGCGGGCCGCGATCGGGGCCCATTCGGCGGCCGACCGGCCGCGGATCCGGACGACGACGGCCGCGCCGAGGAGCGCCCACAGCGGGCTGAGCGCGAGTGCGGCCAGGACGCCCGTGCTCATCAGGACGACGAGGAGGAGCAGCGCGCCGAGGCCGGCGACCGTGAGCTGAGGAGTGGTGAGGCCGAGGAGGATGCCCCGGCGGGAGCGGGTGGGGAATCTAATCGTGGACGGGGTCTCGCTGGTCAGGGGGCTCTCTGCCTACGGTGCGGGGATGGGGGAAGCGGTCCCGGGGCCCTCCCGGAACGTCGTCCGGGAGGGCGGTGGGCAGCGGCGCTGCGGGGACGCGGGGAAGCCGGGAGCGTGTCAGGAGGACGTGCGCTCGGGGAAGGTGAACCGCTGGCCGGCCGGGGGCTGGGCGGGTGCGGCGGGTGCCGCGATCACCGGGTCGAAGGCGGGCGCGGGCCCGGCCGGCGGCGAGGCACCGGTCGAGGGGGCTGCGGCGGATCCCGGTGTCAGGATCCGGGGCGCGGAGCCTGCCGGGTCAACGACGGGTGCGGGTCCGGCGTTCGCCGGCGAACCGGTCGGGGAACCCGGGGCCGCGGCGGTGGCGGTGGCGGGTGCGGGCGTCGAGATCCGGGGTGAGGAGCCAGCGATACGCGAGGCCGGGGATCCGGCGGGGCCGGCCGCTCCCGATGAGCCAGCAGTGCCGGGGCGGGAGACGAGTTGCCTGCCCTGGTCGCCGTCGGCGCGGTCGGCTTCGGGGCGGCTGATCAGCGGGACGCCGCCGTCACCGGGCCCGGACCGGCTCTGGGCGCCGTACTTGAAGGAGGCGGGGGTGGCCTTGGCGAGCGAGAGGGAGGCGGTGTCGCCCGAGGGGCTGGCACCGGACTGGCTGCCGCTGTCCATGCCGGAGACCTGGGAGGGACCCTGCGGGCCGCCCCCCGCGCCGCCCGTGGTGCCCGTGGTGCCGACCGCCGCGGTGGCACCGCCGCCGCCTGCGCTCATCGCCATCTGTCCGCCCTTCTTGGCGTGGGCGGCGGCGGTCTGCAGTCCTGCCGCGGTGGAGCGGTGCAGGTCGTGGGCCTGGCCGTCACCCGCCCAGTGGACGAACTTGTAGACCATGAAGGGGCAGCACAGGACCAGCGCCATCACGACCAGGCCGGCGATGATGTCGGACAGGGCGGTGAGGCCGTCCTTCGTGTCGCTCTGGCCGATCGCGGAGACGCCGATCAGCATGATGATCGTCATCACGAGCTTGGACACGACGACGGTGGCGGTGGCCTCCACCCAGCGCCTCTTCCAGTCCCGTGTCGGCTCCCACGGTCCGCCGGCGGCCGCGAGCGGCGCCAGGGCGACCAGGATGAGGATGCTGACCTTGCGGAAGATCATCATGCCCCAGTAGAGGATCGCGCCGATCGCGCAGGCCAGGGCGACGAGGGTGGGCACCGCCCATCCGAGAGGCGTGGTGATACCGACCATCGAGACCTTGACCAGCCGGCGTACCGCGTCGTCCATCGACGAATTGGCGATGGTGAACAGGCCCCTACTCAGGGCCTCAACCACGGCAACCACGACGGAGGTGAAGGTGATCGCGCACATCGCGAAGAAGGTGCTGCTGATGGTGCCGGTGACGGCTTGGCCGAGGGCCTGGCCGTCCCGGCGCCAGGCGGCGCGCACCAGTTGGAGGATGAAGGTCATCACCAACAGGGTCAGTGCGATCGGGAGGATGAGGCTGTAGTTGGTGCGGAACCACGAGGCGCTCAGGTCGACGGCGGTGGTCTCGTCGACGGCGCGCGAGGCCATGTCGACGGCGGACTTGGCCAAGTCCCCCATCGACTTGGCGATCCAGTTGCCGATGCTCGTGGTGATGGATTCGCCGACGCCGCCGGTGACGACGTCGCACAGCAGACCAGCCCCGGGAAGATCACAGAAACCGATGGGCCGTTCAGCTCCTTAGGCAGGGGACCGGGTAGGTCACGGGTAGACGGTGGGGGCGATGGCGGCCAGGGCGCAGGGCTGCTGGGGGCGGCACTGCACGGCGAGGGTGATCGCCCGGGTTTCGGCGCCGCGGCCTGCGCCGGTCCAGGCGACCTCGACCTTGCCGGTGACGGTGACGGCGTAGATGTAGGCGGCGGTCAGCGCTCCGGGGTCCTTGGCGACGGCCTGCTGGAAGGCGCCGGGCAGGTGCGCCTCGTCGATGGCGGCGGTGGCGGTCTGCGCGTTGTCGCGCATGCGGGACCAGAGCACGGGGTCGGGGACCTGGGCCTCGACGGAGGCGCCGTCGGCGTACTGGGTCTCGGGTGTGAGCCACAGCCGAAGGCCGTTGACGAAGGCCTGCTGGTCGAGGGCGCGGGTGTCGTAGGACCACAGAGTCTGGGCGAACGCCGAGGCGAACTCGGTCGGGGTGCTGGTGCGGGGCGGGCGGGCGACGCCTGGGCCGGCCTCGGTCGCGGTGTTCGTGGGGGTGGCGGCCGGGGCCGTAGCCGACGAGCCGGGACGAGCGGAGGCGGATGCGGTGGGCGTGGCGGCGGGGCGCTCGTCGCGGCCGCCGCCCGCCAGCCGGGCGGCGAGCCCGGCCAGCAGGGCGGTGGCCAGCAGCACGCCCAGCCCGATCAGCAGCCGTCGCCGGAAGACCGAATCGCCGCTGTTCAGCTGGGACTTGGGCACTTACTTGACCTGCGTCCCCAGGGCGGAGAAGAAGGACACCAGCCCGTTCGCGGCACCCAGGAGCAGGGCCACGCCAGCGGCGACCAGGGCCCCCTGCTTGCCCTTGGCTTCGGCGCCGTGGCTGCCGGTGTGGTGGCCCCAGGCCCAGACGATGCCGGCCACGCAGAGCGCGCCGACCGTCGCCACCACGGCGAACAGGTTGATGCTGCTGACGACCTGCTTGAGGACACCAAGGCCGGGAAGGCCGCCGTCAGCCGGGGCGACGCCGGGGTCGAGCGCGAGATGGGAGACCGCCTCTGCGGCCAGAATCAGGGACAAAAACGCTTCTCCAAGGGAGACTTGCGCGCCGGGACGCGGAGCCGCGCCCGCGGCTGCGAGGGAAGGAAGGGAAGAGGGAGGCCGTTCAGGCAGCGACGCGGCGGATGGCGATCACGCCGGGCTTCCAGGCACTGAATTCGGCGATGCGCACCACGTCACCCGTGCGCGGGGCGTGCACGACAAGGCCCGATCCGATGTACATGCCGACGTGCTCCGGCCCCGTCGGACCGCGCTCGGTGAACAGCAGGTCGCCGGGCTTCAGGTCGGCCAGCGCGATGACGCTGCCCTGGTTGACCTGGTCGTAGGTGACGCGGGCGAGAGTGACGCCGCCGGTCTTGTACGCCTGCTGCATGAGGCTGGAGCAGTCGCAGCGGCCCATCGGGTCGGGGCCGTGGCTGTTCGTGCAGGTACCGCCCCACTGGTAGGGGGTACCGAGCTGGCCGAGGCTCCAGCGGATGGCCGATTGGACGGCGGGGGGCGCATCAGTGGGGATCTGGTAGCCGGGTGGAAGGGAGCCCGGCGGGATCAGGCCCCAGTCGGTGTCCGCGCCCGTCGGGGCGCACGAGCCCGCGGCGCCGCCGACGGGCGCGTCGCCACCGGCGGGGGAGCCGATCGCAGTGCCGATCGCCTGCTGGAGGGCCAGGGCGAGCGACTCCCACTGCGCGTAGGCGTCGGGGAATCCGCTCCTCTGCACCGCCTGCGCAGCCACGGTCAGGGGCAGTTCCTGCCAGCCCTTCACCTTGAGCAGCGCCTGGTAGAAGGAGGTGCTCGCGAAGACCGGATCGAGGATCTGCTCCGCTGAACCCCAGCCCTGGGAAGGGCGTTGCTGGAAGAGGCCGAGGGAGTCGCGGTCGCCGCCCGGCAGGTTCCGCAGCCGGCTCTCCTGCATGGCCGTGGCCAGCGCGATCACCTGGCCTCGTGGCGGCACCTGCAGTGCCACCCCGGTGGCGACGATCTGCTGGGCCATGGGAATCTGCACGCTCGGCAGGTCCAGGCCCGGCACCGGGGCGGTCGGACCGACCTGGCCGCCGAGGATCTGCTGGACCGCTGCCTGGACCGCCGCCGCGTCCACAGCCTGTGGACCGCTGGACGCGCACGCCGCAGCCGCGTTGTTGGCGGAGACGATCGACAGCGGCAGGATCAGCAGGAACGGGGCGCACAGGACGCCGGCGCCGAGACCGGCGACGAGCTTCTTCACCGCCGCGGTCGGCGGTTCGTGCCTCCCGGGTGCGCGCCCGGGGCGCGGGCGGCATGGGTCGAGGGCAGGGATATACCCGTCAAGTGGGTCTCCGATCGAGTGTGCGGCAGCGCGCAACCGGCGCCATAAAGGGGAATCCGCGCATCGCTGGGTGCGGCGGAAAGGCTGCCGGGCCCAACGCCCCTGCACCCGCAAGGGGTGGTCTGGTTCTCGTTGCTCCAGGTCAGGGGGTCAGTGCTCGCGGCGCCGATGAAGACGTTAAGCGGTCCGATATCTCCCGGGCAAGGAATTCAGAGATATTCGAGAATCTTCGCGAATTCCTTGCCCGGGAGATATCGAGGCTATTACTGTCCGATCAGGCCCCGCGGCGAGGTGAGCGGCGAGCCTCTCTCCCTGATCCCGATCCCCCCGGGCTTCACGGCCAGCCGGCCCCCTGCATGCGGCCGCTCCCCTGCGCCAGCGGGCGCCCACCCCCTACATCCCTTGCGAGGACATGCTCACTTGACCGACTACACCCTCTTCCGGGGCGACGCCCTGACCCGTCTCACCGAGCTGCCGAGCGGCGAGGTCGACTGCGTGATCTGCGACCCGCCCTACAACTCCGGCGGCCGGACCACGCAGGAGCGGGTCGGGCGCAGTGCTCGCGAGAAGTACACGACCGCGGGCAGCAAGAAGGTCCTGCCGGACTTCCCCGGCGAGAACAAAGACCAACGTTCATACGGCTTCTGGCTGTCCCAGCTCCTCGCCGAGGCCCACCGGGCCAGCGTCGACGGCGCAACCGCCTGCGTCTTCACCGACTGGCGGCAACTACCCACCACCACCGACGCGTTGCAGGCCGGCGGCTGGCTGTGGCGCGGCATCGTGCCCTGGTACAAGCCCGCCGCCCGCCCGCAGAAGGGCCGGTTCACCCAGAACACGGAGTTCGTGGTCTGGGGCTCCAAGGGCGCGATGGACGGTGACCGCAACCCCGTCTACCTGCGCGGCCTGCTGGAGGGCAGCCAGCCCAGCGGGTCGAAGCGCGAGCACATCACGCAAAAGCCTGTCGGCATGATGCGCGACCTGGTGAAGATCTGCCCGCCGGGCGGCACGATCCTGGACTTCACCGCCGGGTCCGGCTCGACCGGCGTCGCCGCCCTGCTCGAAGGCCGCAGCTTCCTCGGCATCGAGGTCACCGACGCCTACGCCGACATCGCCGAGCGGCGCCTGGCCGAAGCCCAGGCGTCCCTCCAGACGCCCGCACCGGTCTAACCCACCCCCGGGCCGGCCACCCACCACCGCGAGCCGCCGCACCGCGCCCGGGCCTCCGCGATCCCCGAGAAGCGGACGGCACCCGGCCAGGAGCCCCGTACCGGTGGCGGCCCGGGCGACATCCCGCCCGGGCCGCCACCGGCCCCTTCCTCTCCCCAGGAGCTGCTATGCCCGCACCGTCCCTCACCCACGACATGCCGATGGCCGTCCACCCCGGCTACCTCGCCGGCCCCGGCGACGGCGCCGGCGCACTGCATGCCTTCGTTGACAGCCACGACGACTGGAACCTCTTCTCGGGCGACCGCCACCAGCTGATCGCCGCTCACGAGCGCTCCACCGCCCTTGTCACGCTGGACAGCGCCGCCCCCGGCCCGCACGCCTGGAGCATCGTGTCCTTCGCCAGCCCGAGCGGCACCCTGGAGTGGCACGCCGGGTTCACCGCCACCACACCCGCCGAGATCGTCGCCGCCGTCGCCGACCGCCTGGCCAGTGCCATGTCCAAGCCGACCGCCACCGAGCGCGACCTGCAGCTGTGGGGCCACGACCACCCGTCAGCGGGCACCGCCGACGCCCTCGACACCGAAACCGCCCGCGCCCACCAGTGGATCCGCGGCGGCGACCTGCGCACCACCCGAACCCTCGACCACCCCGACGGCACCGCGAGCCTGCGCATCCACCGTTTCATCGAACGGCCCGGCACCGGCCCGCTGGACACCGTCTTCACGCTCGCCGCCGGAGCCCGCGGCGATGAACCCACCTGGTGGAAGGCCGAGTTCAGCCGCTACACCCCCACCACGCTCCTTACCGCCGCCCTGCAGGCCGTCACCGACCCCGACCGCTGCGAACGCCGCGCCTCGCAGATCCCCATGCTCCATCGCTCCCTGCTGCGCACCCACCCGGTGGCGGCCCGGCCGCCGCGGACCCACCTGTGAACGCCGACCGCCATGACCCCGGGGACCAGCTCCTGGTGCGACCGGGCTATCTGGCCGGGCCTGGCGATCACGACACCGCCCTCGACGCCTTCCACGCCGACCATCCCTCGTGGAGCCGGCATCGGCCTCACGACGGGCCGGACACGGTGCTGGTCAGCGAGTGCCTCACCGGCCGCGTCCGGCTCAGCCACCGGCCCGGCGCCGGTATCCGCTGGAGCGTCGTCGGCTACGACAGCCCGATCGGTGAACGCGCCTGGAGTGCCGACTTCGACCGCGCCGTCCCCCACGAGATCTCCCTGGCCGTCGCCGGGACGCTCTCCAGCGCGCTCGCCTACACCGGACACGCCTACGAAGAGGCCCTGTGGGGAACAAGGTCCACCCGCAGCACCCTGGCTGAGCTGCTGGCCGATGCTTGCTGGCGCGACGTCAGCGACGAGCGGAAGATGGCCTTCGAGGCACCCGACGCGACGGCCGGCATCATCCGCTGGGACAACGGGCTCTTTCACGCGGCTCCCGACGCCCAGGACCACCCGGCCACCGTCTGCCTGTGGGGCGGAACACCCGTCGGCGACGGTGCGCCGAAGCGGTGGCAGGCGTTCTTCAGCGCGACCACACCGACCCGGCTGATCACCGCAGCCCTCCACCACCTCACCGACCCCCTCGCCGCTTCCCGCTCCCGTGCCCAAATTCCGGCCGCCCACCGCGACCTGGTCAGGACCAGCCCCGCTCCCCTCCCCGGCCGCACCCAGGCCGCCACCCGCCGCACCGCGCCGTTCGGCAGCACCGCAGCAGCGGGCCACCCCGCCGTATCGCCCCCTACCAGCCGAACTGCCCGGAGACCCGCCTGACCACCACCCGCCCGGCCGCACCCGAAGTCGACGGAGACGTCCGTGTCCACCCTGTCTACCTGGCCGGTAGCGACTGGGCCGGCGACCGCGCGTTCCGCCCGCTGTACGACATCGGCGCACAGGGCCACCACGACGATCTCGGCAACTACTTCGCCGCCACCCCGGACGGGTGCATCCGCCTCGGCTTCATCCCCGAGCAGGACTGGGACACCCTGTGGCAACTAGCGGTCGCCCCAGCCCCCTTCGCCCACCCGGCGTGGGTGGCCAGCTTCTCCGACGACACCCCGACTGAGATCGTCACCGCCGTCACCACCGAACTCGCCGCCATGTACAGCCCTGACGGCACCGGCTGGACCACTGCCCGCTGCCCGGGAATCCCCGAGGCGATGGCGCCCTACATCGAGGCCGGGTGGCGCCTTCGGCCGGTGGGCGTTGGGCACCTCATCGCCGACTCCCCTGATGGCCACGCCCAGATCCACCACCGCCACCGGCCCCTGCCCTCCGACGAGGCCGAACAGGCCGGTCAGGACGGGCGTTACACCCTGAGCGTCGGCGGGCCGCGCACCGGCTGGTACGGGCGGTTCAGCTCCAGAACGCCGGTTCGGATCCTCCGCGCCATCGCCACCGCGATGCTCACCGACACGCCCGCGCTTCGCTACCGCGAGTGCCTGAGCCCTTTCGCCAAGCGCCACGCCACCATCACGCCGATCGCCCCACCAACGCCGAGCCCTCTCGACGTGCACCGATCGCTCACCGCCAGAACCCGCTCCACACCACGCATCGTCCAGCGAGCCCAGCAACCCGTGACCCCGTCGGCCTCGCTCGCCTGGTCCACCACCACCCCGCGCACACCACCACTCCCCCGCTCGCGGCGCTGATCCCGCCGCCTGCTCCCATCCCCGCCCCGACAGGAAGGACCCGCATCCCCGCCCCGGACACGATCGACGTCGTTCCCGGCTACCTGGCCGGCCGCGACTACAGCAATCAGGTCTTCACCTATCTCGTCGAGCAGTGGGCGTGGGGCCACAGCACCTCGACCGTACTCGGCCAGGACTTCGCGTGGAGCCCTGACCACCGGCTCCGCCTCGCGGCCGGTCAGCTCGACCCCGGCGCCCACTGGCGCGTCGCAGCAGCGAAGGAGCCACTGGGCCCGCCCGAGTGGATGCTCAGCTTTTCCAAGGAGACGCCGCCCGAGTCCGTCCTCGCGGTCGCCGAGGAACTCGCCCGCACCGGATCCAGCATCGACTGGACCGGCGAAGACCACCCCGCGCTCAAGGCCCCCACGGACCGCCGGACCCTGATCCACACCCTCCAGGACACCGGCTGGCGCAGCACCTACCGCAACGGCGAACTGGACCTCGAAGCCCCCGGCCGGCTCGCCCGGGTCCAGATCCGCATCGACCCGCCCGGCGACGCGCTCGACCTCCTGTCCCGGCCACACCTGTACGTCGAGATCGGGCCCCGCGACAACGGCGGATCCCCGCCCTACTGGCAGGCTATGGCGACAACCGGCACCCCCACCGTCGTCGTCGACGCACTCGCCCGCGCGCTCACAGACCCCGCGCCGCTGACGCGCGACCGCGACTGGATGAACGAGGAGCTGCTGGAACACCTCAGCGAGACGGCCGCGAACAACAGGCCTGAGAAGGCGACCGACCAGCCCGCCCCAGGCCAGAGCCCGCTGTACACCGATGAGGACCTGGTTGCCACCGCCATCGCCCTGACGGCGGAGGCGTTGGAGTCCATCGACGACTTCCATGACGCCGACATGATCAACGACCAGGTCATCCCCAGCACCCGCGCAACCACGGTGCGGACATGGAACGACCTGCCCCACGACCAGAAGCACCTCGCGTACACCCTGGTCACCGACCTAGTCGTCGATGCCTCCCACCGTGCACCCGTCCTGTTCGGCCGCACGCCCGAAACCGCCCCAGCAAGCAGGCGTCCGACGCCCCGCATCGAAACCCCGCTCCTGAACCTGTGGTTCACCAACGAGGACCTCCGAGCAGCCGCAGCGTGGTTGAGCGACCGCCGGATGGACTGGTATCCGCCGGCTCTCGGCGACGCCATGTGGGACCAGACCATCCCCAGCACTACCGACCACACCGAACCCCGCACCTGGGCGATGCTTCCCGACGAACAGCGGCGGGAGGCGATCCGCCGCACCGAGAACCTGATCAACGACGCCGCGGACCGCGCCACGCTGCTCTTCGACCGGCCGAGCGGGCTCGAACCTTTGACCCTCGTCAGCCCGCTCTACCTCGCAGGACCCGGCCATCACAGCCGCGACCTGGCCGCAGCGCCCCTGCGCGACCGAGGCTGGACAGTGACCCAGGAACCCGGCGGGGCCACCGTGTACACCAGTCCGTGTACCCGGGTGATCACCCGGGCCCGCGCCGATGGCACCGGCACGGCCTGGACAACCATCCACCGCCTTCCGCTGTCCGACGATGAGCAATGGTGGTCCTCTGCAGACGGCCGCACTCCGCCCGAGATCATCGCCGCACTCCACGAGGCACTCGCCGCAACCCTGAAGGCCAGACCTCATAACCTCTTCCACCCGACCTCCCCCAACACGGACGCGCTCAACCCGGTGATCGGCGCAGGGTGGCACGACAGCTACAGCGGGCCCAACGTGATCTCGTGGACCGAGCCGAACGCCGAGATGGCCACCATCACCCGTCTGATCACGCCGGACAGCCCGGACCAGAACACCGACTGGGTGATCAGCGGCGGAAGCCTCGGACCCGGCCGCAAGGAAGGCTGGTACCTGGAGATGCCCGCCAACGTGCCCACAGAGCTACTGGCCAGCGTCACTAAGAGCCTGGCCAGCGCCGCACCAGTGGCTCGCCTCGGACGAGACCTCACCTCCGAACACCTCGTCTACCTCGACGTCCGCCCGCTCGAAACCCGATACCGAGCCACGTCGCCCGCGCGGTCGGCTGCCGCCCGGATCCGCTCCGTGACGACCACGTATGAAAGGCCGAAGCCCCGGCCAGGCACCGTGTCCACCGCCGACCACCACGGTCTGCAGCAGGCGCGTTGATAGTTCCGGCACCCTGCTGCGGGACAAGGACTGGATGGACAAGGACCTCCTCCTCGCCCACCTCTCCTCCACACCCCGGCCAGACTCACCTTCCCGACGCCGCAGAGAGGCCGGTAAAGCCGCAGATCGGGACGTCCCCGCCACGGGCCACCACCGCCACGCGAGTCGCCGCCGCTCGCACCACCATCGTGTCCCGCCCGGGCCTCACCCACGGCCCAACCGCAACCCGACCTCTAGCCCACCAGGAGCCCCGGATCCCGTGCCGGACTTCCACTTCCACGGCTGGACACCAGCCGACCAGACCAGCGCCGCCGCTCAGGAGGACTTCCTCCAGGCCGACTACTTCCACGCGGACGGTATGTACGAATTCATCGCCCGCACTACAAGTCCCGATGACCTGCACGAATACCTCATCTACGCCGACAAGGGCGCCGACTGGGACTACCCTGGCCAGAGTCGAATCCTGTCAGCACACATCGAACTCGACACTGAGCATCGCACCTTCAACATCTCCCGAGCCCGCCGGCCGACGTACGAACTCGCTGCAGCGTGGCTGATCTCGCGCGGCGCCGATCCAGCGGCCTTCCGCCTCGCCCTCGGAGAACCCGGCGGGCCGTCCACCCCCCATGAAGCCGAGTTGCTCGAATACCTTCTCCTCCACGGCGAGCAGTACGAGGTCGTCGAGACCGACACCGTGACCCACCAAGCATGGGAGACATGGGCGACGCTCCGCGACTGCAGCGCCGAACCGACGGACGAGACCACGCTGTTGCTCCTGCAGCAGCAGGACTTCGACGATCCCGGATTCCGCTCGACACAGCTAGCTCGCTTCGCCGCCTACAGCGACGCCGAGGACTGGCTCGACACGCGGCCCACACCGCTCGTGCCCGCGAGGGTCGGCTCGACGCCCGTGCCCGACCTCCTGGTACCGGGCCATCCCGACCGCACCCCGGTCGCCCGCCCCGACACGAAGCACGCCGCACGCCTCCGCACCATCACGCCCCGCAGCGCCGAACCAAGGCTCGCCTCCGAGCACGGCGAAGTGCCAGCTCCTGTCCACCAGCCGCCAGCAGGTCGAAGCCGCCCCTGAAGGCAAGGCCGCCCAGCAGAGCCCTCCACCCTCGCATCCGCCGGCTCCCGCCCCGGCTCCGCCATGAAGCGGTTACGCCACCGCTTCGTAGGCCGCCCGAATCAGCGGCTCAGCCCGGTCCAGGTCCGTACCCGAAGCGATCCGCACCTCCAGGTTGCCTGTGCCGTGGTGGCCGATGTCGGTCACATCCCGCGTGAAGCCCTCCTCCAGAGCGACAGCTGCCGGGTTCAACCGGAGGAAGGCGCGCAGGGCCCTGTCGCGGGCCAACACCTTCACCGACGCGAAGTTGGCACCGCGGCGGTAGGCCACGTAGTGCTTGAGCTGCACGCTGTGCACGTCTCCGAGGGCGAGCAGGCGGGCGTCGAGGTCGGCATACAGCGCGCGGACATCGTCCGGAGCACCGGCCAGACGCTGCTCAACCGTCTTGCGCGGAGTCGGCAGGACAGCGTTCTCACTGCGCACCGCTCCCCCGGCAACCGAAGCCAGGAGGTCCAGAGTCAGCAGGTTCTCCCCGAAGGTCCGGTAGCGCACCAGGTCGATCCTGCGGTTCATCTCCCCGATCGCATGGACGTCGTAGCGGCTGAAATCAGCGGCAATGCAGATGATCCGCGGACTCGTCCAGTCGACCTCGCTGACCACCTCCATGCCCAGCCGCCGGGCCACCAGCGTCTCAAAGTCGCCGGGATGGTCCCTCAACCAGCTCAAGTAGAAGAGAGCCTGGTTGATCACATTCTCGTCGCGGGTCCGCTTGTACTCCACGACCACCGGACTGCCGTCCTCGTCCAGGCCGAGCGAGTCGACCCGGCCAGCGTGCAGCGGACCGGTATACACCTCCGACGCGAGGAAGCGCACCCCTAGCAAGGACTGCATGTTGCGTTCGATGTAGGCCTGCAGATGCCGCTCCAACTGCACGGTCGCCCCTGCGATCTCATGCGCCTCGCGGCCGTCAACGCGGAACACCCTCAGTGCCACAGTCCCCCTTTGGCCTTCCCGCCAGCCACTCCGGCGGATGGACGGGCCAACCTACATCCATCAATCCTCGGAATTCTAGCCGCTGTTAACGATGTCCCACTTTCCCTGTAAGGGAATAGAAGCCGCAACAGATTCGGACTTCCCAGGCGACTTCACGGCATTGCACCTCCATGCACGTTCTCCGTGGGAGAAACATTCATTCCGGCCAGGGAATTGCTTCCACGCATACTCTATTGATGGCACAGTGGAAGGCCAGCGGGCGGTTCGACGCTCCATCCGGCTCCACCATCGACCCTCGTGCAGCTCGCCGGCGCCCCAGCGAACCAGCATCCGACAGACTCAAACAACTGAGACTCGGCACCCAGCCACTGCCCCCTAAACTCCCCCGCCATCGCGAGTGACGGTCTCCGAGAGGGCTCTCGCCTGCCAGCTTCGGTCCGCCCCGGAGACCACGCACCCCTTGGCCATCGACCAGAGAGGGCTCACCTCATCATGCCGCATGCCCAGAAACGGGCCGCACGCAGCGCCCCAGCCCCGTCCCGCCCAGCCCCTCAGGGCTGCGCCTGCTCGCCGCCGAACGTTCCCCCGCTCCTTCACACCGCGGGCGAGGCCGCCGCGATCCTCAAGGTCAGCCCTGCAACCCTGCGTCGCTGGCGCCGGGAGGGCAGAGGCCCGGCCTACGTCAGAGTCGGTGGACGGATCGGCTACCGGCACCAGGACCTTGCCGGCTACCTGGCCGCCAGCCTCGTGGTACCGAAGGCGGCGGCATGATGATATCCCCCGAGCGGATCGATGCTCCGGTCGGCGTCAAGTTCTCCACCGACATCGAGTTCCGGCCCGGCAACCCCAATCCCTTCCGCGCGCGGGTCCGCTGGACCGACCCGACCGACAAGCGCACACGCCCCTCGCGTTCCTGCATGCTCCCGACCGAGGACGCGGCGAAGGACTGGCTTGACCGGGTCGCGAGGGCGGCCGGCCGCGGTGTCAGCGTCGACCTCGCCACCTCCTCACTCGCAGAGTACGGCGACTCCGTGATGGACCTCGCAATGCGCGGCCTCGAACTCAAGACCCACGCTCCGTACATGGCTGGCTGGCGCCTTCGCGTCAAGCCCAGTGTCGGACACCTCCAGGTCGTCGGCATCACCGCTGGCATCGCCGACCGCGCGCTCAACTCCTGGATCGCCGACGGCGCCGGTGTCTCGACCCTCAAGAACACCATCGCGGTGTGGGTCAGGGTCATGGAGCAGGCGATCCGCGACGGCATCATCGAGATCAACCCCGCCCGCCTGTACGGCTGGCAGAAGCTGATCAAGACCGCCGAGGACGAGGAGCACGACCCCCGCGGCCTCGCGCTGCGCGACTGGGACACCCTCGACCGCCTCGCCGAGGGCCTGGTGGCAGCCTCCTACAACCAGTACGACGGCTGGGGCGACGTCGTACGCTTCGCCGGCGGCACCGGCGCCCGCATCGGCGAGGTCTCCGGCGTCCGCGCGGGTGACATCGACACCGACAAGTGGATCTGGCGGGTCTGCCGGCAGACCACCACCGCCCCCGGCGGACTGATCGACAAGGGAACCAAGGGCAAGCGCTCCCGCCTCGTCCCGATCATCCCGGAACTGCGACCCAACATCGCCTGGCGAATATCCCGGGTCGGCAACCGCCCCGACGCCAGGCTGTTCACCGGCCCCCTCGGCGGCCGGATCACCACTGCCGTGCTGCGCGACGCCACCCACTGGGACGACGTCGTCGTACGGCTCGGATACGAGTACCTGCGCCGCCACGACCTGCGCCACACTGCGTTGACCTGGTTCGCCGACGCCGGCGTACCGCCCCACGTGCTCATGCGCATCGCCGGCCACGGCCAGCTGACCACGACCCAGCGGTACCTCCACCCCGACCTGCGCTCCATCGAACGCGCCGGCGCCCAGCTCAGCACCTACATCAACGCCTCCCGCGGCCTGCCCGGCCCGAAGGTCGAGATCGAGCAGATCCGCCAACTCGCCCTCTCGGCCTGACGACACCAGCTTCGGCAACGGCGGGGGGGGGGGTGGACAACAAAGGGTCGAACACCCCCCCCCCCGACTGTTTCGTGCCCCCCCAGCACACACCCGCCCCCCATGCGCACACAAACACACCC
>NZ_JBHVPZ010000029.1:40947-59663 GCF_042887135.1 Kitasatospora sp. NPDC057965 | reverse complement strand
GCGCCGGCCCGGCCCTTTGTGTTTATTCCTCATACCCCCCCACACCCCCCGTCGGCCCCCCCCCCCCCCGGGGGGCCCCGGGGGGGGGGGGGTTCCACCATTTCGGTGGAACCCACCCCCCGCCGTTGTCTTCCGGCCCCCTCAGGGCAACGCGGGCCGCAGGTCCGAACTATCCTCAGCCGCATGCCATCCCTCGCAAATGACCCGCGCCACCAGAAGCTGGTCGGCGTGCTAACCCCGCTGCTGCGCCGTGCCTGTCCACCCGACGCGGGCGGCTACGGAGGTGCCTACGAGCTGCGCCTTCTGCCGAGTGAGGCCGAGGGCCTGGGCGGTGTTCCGCTGATCCGGTCAGCGATGCGCAAGGCTGCGCGAGAACTCGGCTGGTCGAAGCTGCAGACATACGGCTCCGTCAGCGCGACCGTGGCGCTAGCCGGCGTCCTAGACCAGCGAGAAGTCCCCAAGGAGTTCGCAGCGGCCGTCGAGCGCTACAAGATGGCCCAGATGCGGGATGCTGCCGAGGCCGTCTCTCGGAGGCTCACCAGCGGCACCCCTCACGCGGCCCGCGGTTCGGTCTTCGTGACCGCCCAAGAGTTCCGCGCGGCATTCGATGCGGCCGACGATGCATGAGCCAAGTGTGAACTGCCTTGCCACGCCAAATCTTCCAGCCGCCAGGGCCGTTGGGTGGCAGCACCGGATCCCCAATCGGTAGGAAGCTGATGACAGCGATTCCCATCCCCGGGTCATGACGAGCTGCCGTCCATCAGAGCCACCACGGCTTCTGTGATGCAGCCTTCCTGTTCAACCGGATAACCACGACGGAGGCAACCGTCAGCCAGCGCCGCCGCCGGGCCGTCAAGCATGGCTCGAAGGTCCCGCCAGACTGGACTGTCCGGCGCCCAGGGGGCTTGTGGCAGATGGCCTGGTGTCAGCCCGACGTCGCAGATGACGGTTCGCTCCCGGGCGGACGTCGTCAGGGAGTTCCAGATTGCGGTTGCGATCCGGACTCCGCCGAGGTCTGCGTCGGGAGCGATGATGACGGTGTCCGCCTGCACTGCAAGTTCAGCGACGTGCCGGCGAATGTCGTAGCTCGGCATCCCGGCGTGATAGACGATCCCCGGTGCTTCCTGGCTCGTCCTGAGCATCTCGTAGACGGCGTCTGCAGCTTGGAGGTTCTCGATCACGACCAGGGTTCGGCTGCCCAGCTGAAGTTGGAGGTACGGGGTAGCGGCCGGGATGAGGACGATCCCGAGATTGTCCAGGGGTCGGCAATGACCTTCCGGCATCGCCGTGATGGGGCCACCAAGACCTATCCTGCTGCGCCCGCGAAGGCCGATCGCCTCAGCCAGGGCGGTGGGGATTCCGCTCTCGCGTAGCGCGCGGATCGCGTCGTCCCAGGTCTTGGAGTTGCGGGTGTGTGCGAGGGAGAACGCGCGGGTGCCGGTGTGACGGGCGCCTTGAGCCAGGTCGTGGGCCAGTGCCGTGAGAAGGGCGATGCGCTTATTCGCGGGTGAGGGCCTTTCCAGTTCGCGGGTGAGCGCTTCGTCGAGCCGCCGTAGGTCGTCTTCGACAATACCTTCGGGCAGTTCCTGAGGGTTGGCGATGGCTTCGCGGGCTCGGAGGAGCGCACGGGCGCGACGTTGCGTCTGTATGTCGCGGGCCTCCAGGTGGACCCGGGCGTGGCCGCGGCCGGCGGTGGTGAGGCTCCATCGGATCGGGGCTCCGAGGGCGAGGTCGTCGGTGACTTCGCAGCGCAGGGTCACGGTGCCAGCCCGGACGAGTTCGACGGCAAGTGTCCAGGCATCGTCGCGGAAGCGTGCTTTGACGGTGGACCACGTGCGGGTTGTCGCGCCGAGAATGAAGCCGCGGTCCCCTTGCCTGAGGGTGGAGAGCAAGAGATCGAGTGCGGCCGGATCAGGTGGTGCGGCAAGTTGGAGGTCGACGTGGGTATCCCGCAGCCGTTTTCCTCTCGTCCTCACGATGCGGCGGGTTCCGTCGTCCTGGCGGCTGGTGCGTTGGACGAAGCGCGCGGTCAGCCCGGCCGGTGTTCCGGCTAGGTGGACGACCGGGCCGTGGTGGGGCTGGTCCGCAGTGCCGGTCACCACCAGGTACGTCCTGCCAGGAGGGCTTCGAGGGTGATCTCGACACGCTCGTTGTTGTCGTCGTAGCCGAACATCCGGGTGGCGGTGTTGAGGGCCTCCGTGTGGCTGGGGTAGTGGAAGTAGAGGATGCCGCCGCAGAAGTCCGCGGCGTCGTCCATCAACGTCTCCTGACAAGTCCCCAGGACGGTGATGCCGTGCTCCTGGGCGGTCCCGGCTATCGCCGAGAGGACCTCCCGCCGGTGGTGGTAGCCCAGCGCGTCACCGAGTTCGTCGAGGATGAGGAGCCGTCCGCGCGGGTGGGGCGATGCAAGGAGCGCAGCGAGGACGAGGTGGATGGAGAACAGCTTCTCCTGCGCGGCGTTGGTGATGTTGTCGTACGGGAGCATGGAGCCCGCGGGGGTGCGCCGCCAGCACGGGGTGATCTCGCAGCGCCACAGGTCGGACAGGGACGCCGGCGGTGTGAGCGTGCGGCGCAGCTCGGCGCCGTAGAGGCCGGCTGCGCGGTTGAGGCGGTCGAGTGCGTTCTCGATGTCCTGAAGGGCTTGGTCCAGTCGCAGGGTGATGCTGTCCTGCATGGCGTGGACACTGTGCTGGAGGTCGGCCACGGTTCGCCTGCCGGCGGTGAGGCCGAGTTCGCGTTCCTCGCGGTTGGTCGTGATGCGGGTGCGGGTTCCGCGGTCTGTGTCGGCTCGGGTGTCGAGCCAGTCTTGGATCGCTGTGGCCGGTGCCTCGAATGCCTCGGCGCCCGGGAACTGTCGTGTGCCCTCGTCTCCGGCCTGGTTGGTGCGCAGGTGGATGGCGTTCGCGATGGCGGGGGTGGGGGCGTTGGCGCCGGTGATGGAGTTGATGCCGAGGTCGGCCATGGCTTGCAGGAGGTAGCGTCCTGCGTTGTCTCGTAGTGAGATTTCGCTTCTGCGGTCGGGGGGCTGTGCGTCGGGATCCGGTTCCTCGCCGTTTCTTGGCCAGCGCAGGGCGGTGAGGGCCTGTTCGCGGCTGCCGGCCCGGTCGAGCCAGTACGAGGTATTCAAAGCGGCGAGTTGTCGGTCGGCCTCTTCCATCTGCGCGGCAACGGCCTGCTGCTGTTGCCGCGCATCGCGCAACTGGTGCTCTGCGTTCTGGCGTTGAAGGACGAGGGTCTGTTGTTTCACGAGAGCATCACGCATGTGCTGCTCGGCCGATTCCGCGGCCTCCAGCAGGTTCTGCAGCTGGGCTTCGGCCTGGGCCAGGGCGCCCTCGATCGTTTGACGGGCTTCCCGCAGCTTGGCTACTCGTTCGGCGTGTTCGAGTCGGCTGACGAGCAGTTCGGCGTCGGCCTGGGTGGTGTGAGCCCGTTCCACGGCCTGCTCTGCTGTCGCAAGGGCCGCTGCGGTCTCGTCGACCACGTGGCGCAGGCGTTCGAGCAGGGCGTCTCGGCCGGTGATGGGCTGCGGGAATCCGCCCAGGACGCGCAGGCCGAGCTGGTCGTCGAGCGCGGCGATGGGGTCCGTCGTGGTCTGGAGTCGCTCGGCCAGGGCGTGGAGGAAGGGCCGCAGGGCGGGGGGCGCGAAGGCTGGGGAGCGTGCGGATCGGCCGTGTTGGCGAAGGACCAGGACCGCACCGGGCAGATCGGCCAGTGCTTCGGTGGCCGGGTCGGCCTGGTCGGCGTCGATGCAGACCGCGTCTCGGTAGAGGGCGAGGCGTGCCTCCCAGCGGGCACGCTGGGAGGCTGGGATGTCGAGGCCGTCCAGGAGGCCGACGGCCTCGACGCCGGCGGCGTCAAGGATCTGCACGGCGCGCCCGGCGTTGCCGTAGTGGCCCCGTTCGGCCTGCTCGACGTTGCGTACGGCTTCGGCATGGGAGGCGCTCGCGGCGGTGCGCGTGACTTCGGCGGCCAGCCTGCTCTGGCGTGCTTCGTCGGCGAGCGGGCGGGCATCGGCCAGGGTGCCGTGGGCGCCCGCCGCTTCGTGTTCCTCCTCCTGGATACGCTCCTCGGTGCGGGTGATGTCGTTCTTCAAACCCGCCGATCGCGTACGGGCCTCCTCCAGCTGGTTGGCAGCCCGTTGGCTCTTCTCCGATGCCGTGCGCAGGGCCTCGTCGGCCTGTTGGCTGTCGCGCACCGCGTTCAACTCGGTGGTCGCGCGCGCAACAGCGCGCTTCGCGTCGTCGAGTGGATCCTTGAGGTCTTCCTTCCCCTGCTCCAGCTGGTCTCTCTTGGCGAGGACATCGAGCAGGCCACGGGCGTAGTGCAGTTCCCAGTACTCGCTGGCCTGGGCCAGGTTGGAGCGTGCCTTGTCTCGCTGTTCAACTGCATACAGGGCCTGCTCCTCCTCGATGAGGGCATTCTCGTTCTCCGCTGTCCGTTCGGCGAGCTGGGCGATGGCGCCCGCGAGGTCGCGACGGACGTTCTCGTCGGTTTCGAGCAGGTGGGCCCGTCCGGTCAGGTCGATCAGGGCCGCCCCGATGCCGGCGGGGGTGAACAGCCCGGTCTCCAGCTTCAGCAGCGACGGACCGCCTCGGCGCTTGCCCCGGGAGGTGAGGTAGGCGAGGCAGCGCGGGACGGGTCCGTAGAGGCGTTCGGCGTACTGAATCGCCCCGAGCGACGGACCTGGAAGTGACTTGAAGATCGCTGGGGCGCCCTGGTGTCGGTCCTCGTCATCGTCGGAGGTCGCGAGGTGGATCCCCGGGGCGTGCCGGACCTGGACGTAGGGGGCTGTGGCGGAGATCCTCATCCATACGGTGTGGGCGGTGCCCAGGACGTCGTCCGGATCCACGAACACGCCCGCGATGAAGCCGAACGTCGCTGCCGGGTACCGCTGGGCGGCAACGCCGGCGGTGTCGGGTTCGAAGAGCAGTTGGGCAACGGATGCCGGGCCTGCCCCGTACATGCGCCACTCCGGGTCGCCGAGCAGGAGCGCGACGGCTGCGAGCCAGCTGGTCTTGCCGCTCTCGTTGGAGTCTTCCGGGCCTTTGCCGGTCACCGCGACGAAGCATCCGGGCACGATGACGACGGCGGCCGAGGGGTGACGGGCGATGTCGAAGGTCTGCACGGCCACCAGCTGGCGGTCGCCGATGACGCCCAGGTCGATCTCTCGGGTGCTGGTGGGTTCTTCGGGAGTCGGGTGGGTGGTCATGATTCGACCTCCTCGGCCGGCCAGGACTGCGGCGCCGTCTCCTGTCGCTCGCGTCGGCGCC
Source organism: Kitasatospora sp. NPDC057965 (assembly GCF_042887135.1). Taxonomy (NCBI): domain Bacteria; kingdom Bacillati; phylum Actinomycetota; class Actinomycetes; order Kitasatosporales; family Streptomycetaceae; genus Kitasatospora; species Kitasatospora sp. NPDC057965. Next base: position 54,393 of record NZ_JBHVPZ010000029.1, on the reverse strand, counting down.
GGATGACGTCGGCGTACAGGGAGTCGGGAAGGGTGACGAGGACCAGGTCCTCCCACAGACGGGCCGATTGCGCGTCGGTGAGCCGCAGCAGGGCGGGTCCGGGCAGGATTTGCCCGCGGTACCCGGTGCGCAGCAGGCGCCGGGCCTTGAGCCGTCGTAGCGCGGGACGGAGCAGCCCGTAGGTGACCTCGGGGTCGTCGTTCCTGTAGAGCTCTGCGATGGAAGTACCGGGGCCGTCGCTGAGCCAGGAGGTGGAGTGGTGCTTTCCGCCGGCGCGGGGGATCGCCACGGTGCGCAGCAGGACGATGGCGAGTACGGCGCGGTCGACTTCCGGAAGGAGACCGATCCCGTCGGCTGCGAGCTTGCGGGCCGTGGTGTCGTCGTAGCCGCTGGTGTATCCGGCGATGGTGCGGTGCTCGCGGGCGATGAGTGTGCGGCCGGCGGCGCGCAGGCGGCTGGCGACGGCGGCTCGCAGTGCGTCGTCGGCGAGGGCGGGGAATGCGTCTGCCGGGACCAGGCCGTCTGCAGTTTCCAGGGCGGCGACGGCCGCCAGGACGAGGGTCTCCTCGCGGTCGGAGAGGGTCTCGGTCATGGTGCGCCCTCCTCCGGTGGCCGGTTGGCCGTCTCGGGTGGGTGGGGCAGGTGGTCGTGCATTCGGCGTACGGCCTCGGTGAAGGTGTCGGGCAGTGCTGCGACTGCGGGGCCGAGGCGCAGGTGTGTGCCGTCGCTGTAGATGAGCAGCAGGAGGGGCAGCTCGGTGTCGAGAGTGTCCTTGACCGTGTTGGAGTCGGCGCCGATGTCTACCAGGGTGTCGACGATCAGCGCGCGGTCGAACGGCTCGCCGGGGTATGGCTGCAGGCGGACGTCTCGCCAGCCCGCCGCGAGGCACACGGCGAAGGTGACGGACTGGGTCGGGCTCAGGCGCCTCACCGGGTAGGCGGCGGTTTCCTCCGGTACGGGGGGAACGGACCATCCCAGGGTGTGCACTTGGCGAACCGCGCCTGGCCGGCCGGAAGTGAGTGCTGGTGGCGGGACAGGGCCAGCGCAGTCCACAAGGCGCCGACCGCATGCGATGGCCCGGCGCTGCGCGGCCTCGACGGTCTGTGTCGGCAGGCTGCGGGTGTCGACCAGGCCCTGGGCGCGGGCGGTGGCGAGGATGTAGGCCGGGTCATGCGCTTCCATGGGGTTCCTCGTGCCCGCGGCGGTGCAGGTGTTCTGGTGCCTTGGCATCCTGCCGGTGCAGGTAGACAGGGTGCAGGTAGGTGACCCAGCCGATGCGGTCGACGATCAGGTTGATGCCGATCTCCAGGCGGTACGGCGCGTAGGGGTCTGCGTCGAGCCCGATCAGGTCTGCGAGCAGGCGGGCGGCGGCCGGCCAGCGGGACCGTTGCAGTTCGGCAGTGAGATCCGCGCGGTCGCCTTCCACGAGGACACGTTCGGCCAGGTGGTCCTGTCGACTGCGTTCGCGCACCCGGGCCTCGCCGATCCGCTGTACAGGGTCGCGCTCCTGCGGCACCTGCGGCATGGTCGGGCGGCGCCGGAGCCGGGTGTAGGGGGCGAACTCCTCGACCGCCTTCATCAGCATGCCCGCGTCGATCCACACGGTCGGCGGGTCCGCCACAAGATCGGCACCGAACTGACCGAGAAGGGCCAGCGGGGCGTGCCGGGCGGCCTCGAGGTACTCCTCCGCGCTGAGCACAGCGAAGTCGAGGGTGCGCCCACCTTGTTCGACGATCCGCTGGATGGCGGCTGCCAGCGCCCGCTGGTAGCGCTGCTCGGCGTTCAGCAGGGCTACTGCCTGGTAGTCGAGGGCATGGTCGTTCGGGAAGTGATCGGAGACTTCCTTGTTGAGGAATTCCACCTTCTCGGTCAGGCCCGGGAAGTTGTGTTCCCGCTGTTCCTCGGCCAGCTCTCGGATGCTGGCGACGGCGACCAGCCGCTCGAGGTGAATCGCGTAGAGGCTCAGGATCTGCCGGCCGTACGCCAGGCCGGCCTCGATGGCGGCCCGGTCGCGGGAACGCTGTTTGATCAAGGATCTGGTCTCGTCGAGCAGCGCCGCCAGTTCGTCGATGCCCCGGTGCCGGCGCAACCGTTCGTGGACCAAGATGGCGGGCCCAACGGCAGGGTGCAGCGCGTAGCGCTGCTGGTGCTTCTTGGCGAGGTAGGGCTGGATCGCGCCGTAGTGCTCGAAGATCGCCCATCGGGCGTCGAAGAAGCCTTCGCTGTACTGCGGTGAGCGCCTCTCGCTGATCGATGCCCAAACGTCGCTCCTGGTCGGCCCTCCGGATGCCTCGCTGTCCGCGAAGGCCGCGACGATGTCGCGGGCGACTGCAAGCGCCTCTGGTCCCTCCAGGAGCGCTTCCTTGAACTTGGCGACTACTGCGCTGAACGCGCGTACGTTCAGGGCCTGCTGGCGTGGGCTGAGGCTGCCTGGCAGTTCGCCTGACCCGGGAGGCGGCTCGCCTCCCGGTGGGTCCGCATTCACATCCGGCACTTCCTAGATTCCAGCGCGAATGAATCCATTGTCCACTTAAATCACTTTTACGACAAGAGTTACCTTTGCTCCCTATGGCCACATTTGGAGCCCGAATCGAACGGCGATCGGCAACTGGCGGGCGGCCTTGCTGCGCGATGACCGCAGAGAAGTCAGCTGCGTCAGCACAAGGTCCGCACAGCGCAATGTCACCGTAGGCGGCGCCAACCGGTCGGTCGCCTGGTGGACGGTTGGCGTAGGTCCGCATACCGGACCACTGCTTGCGGAGTGGCCGTTCGGACCCATACCGGTGCTCCAACGATGATCCTGTGGGTGCCTTCGAGGCTTGTTCCTCCGAAATTCCAACGATCGGGGTCGAGCGTGACGTCGCTGTAGATCACCGCCAGCCATTCGACGTCGGTGGCATAGCCGAGGGCCCACGGGCGCGTCCAGGGATCCTCCGACGAACCGGTCTCGGCCCGCTCCCTATCCCCGAGCGCGATCTTCAGCGCCTCGACGGCGAGTCCCGGCTCATCCCACTGCGAGGTGTTTCGGGCACCTCGGCTTGCGAGGAGTTCGGTGACGGCAGACCAGGCGGATGAGGAACTCCCTTCGATCGCTTCGCCGGCTTGGAAGTCTGCCGCGTTGTCCACGCTGCCGAACAGGCAGAGGTCGACCCGCTGGCCGGAGCCGTTCTTGGCGCGGGCGTGGAGCACGATGCCCTTCTCGCGGGCTGGGCCATCGGTGAAGGCTGAGAACGCCACCTTCCCCAACCCGCTGGCGAGCAATACCTGCGGCTCGTCGTACGTGACAGCGATCCGATCCCGCAGCGCCCGTACAACCCGATCAGCGACTCGCTTCCGGCTCCGCTCGCGGCCTTCCGCGCGCTGAAGGCCGACGACGGGCAGCGAGATGCCGAAGAAGGAGGACGGGGTGCTCGCAGTGGAGACACGCCACGAGGCCCCCAGGCGCAGGCCATTGTCGCGCCCAAGGACGCAAATCTGCCGCTCCGACCAGTACCGGTACTTGGTGACCTCGCCGACCCGCCGCACTGACACCCCCTCAAACCCTCGCGAGCCTATCGAGGACTTGTCTGTCCGGCTTGCCCTCGGCGCCATGCCCGTTCCACAGGACGAGATAGTTGCACAGAGCTACCAGCTCCCCGTTCGCGACGCACCCTAGGGGCTACTCGCAACAGTCAGGCGGAGGGGAAAGTGTCGATTCAGACGCAATGACGCCACTTGGCGGGTGGTCAGCCGTGGCCAACTCTCGCCACACAAGCCCGATTTCAGCCACATATGTGACCGAAAATCGACCATTACGACTTGGTAACGGTCACTTACAGCAACTGCATAAACGGGCATTTCGGGCCGCCTGATCGCCAGGCAAGGGGGCATCCGGACCCCTTGGTCCCAAAACGGTCCCAAACAGTGTGCGAACCAGTTCTGCCGGTCCCTGATGGACCGTCATGCAAAAGGCCGCTGACCTGGGCGTTAACCCGGCCAACGGCCTTTCCGACTCACGTCGGGACGACAGGATTTGAACCTGCGACCCCTTGACCCCCAGTCAAGTGCGCTACCAAGCTGCGCCACGTCCCGTGGTCTCGTGGCCCTGGGCGGAGCCTGGGGGGCTCGGCCTTCGGGTTTCTCGACCTTGTCGGCCGGTTGTCCCGGCGACGAGGAAAACAATACAGCACGTCGGGGGGTGCTCGCTGCAGGGTTGTGGGGGTGGGGGTCAGGGGGTTGGGTGGCGGGCGTCGTAGCGGAGGAAGGCGGGGCGGCGGGCGGCGAGGAGGAGGATGGCGGCGACACAGGCGAGGCCGCCGCTGACGACGGAGACGGCCGGGCTGGTGAGGGAGGCGACGGCGCCGGACTCGAAGTCGCCGAGGCGCGGGCCGCCGGCGACGATCACGATGAAGACGCCCTGGAGGCGGCCGCGCATCTCGTCCGGGGCCGCGACCTGCATCATCGTGTTGCGGAAGATCATGCTGATGGTGTCGGCGCAGCCGGCGGCGGCGAGCAGGAGGAGGCCGAGCCAGAGGTTGCGGACCAGGCCGAAGGCGGCGATGGCCAGGCCCCAGGCGATCACGGCGGCCAGGACGGCGGCACCCTGGCGGTTGATGCGGCCGACCCAGCCGGAGAAGAGGGCGCCGGTCAGGGCGCCAACGGCGGGGGCGGCGGCGAGCAGGCCGACGGTGCGGGCGTCGCCGCCGTAGAAGGTGACGGCGAGGGCCGGGAAGAGGGCGCGCGGCATGCCGAAGATCATCGCGGCCAGGTCGGCGAGGAAGCTGGTGCGCAGGTTGGGCTGGTCGCGCAGGAAGCGGAGGCCGTCGAGGACGGAGGCGCGGCCCTTGCGCTCGCCGAGCGGGAGCATGGCGGGCAGGCGCCACATCGCGTAGATCGTGGCGCCGAAGGCGACGGTGTCGACGAGGTAGGCGGCCTGGACGCCGTAGGCGCCGATGAGGACGCCGCCGAGCATGGGGCCGACGGTGAGGCCGAGGTTCATGCTGACGGTGTTCAGGGCGTTGGCGGCGGGGAGCTGGTGGGCGGGGACGAGGCGCGGGATCATCGCCGAGCGGGCGGGCGAGGCGAGCGCGAAGAAGCCGGCTTGGAGGGCGACGGCCGCGTAGAGGACCACGACGAGGCCGAGGCCCGCGAGTGCCTGGGCGGCCAGGACGGCGGAGACGGCGGCGAGGCCGGCCGCGCCGATCAGGCCGAGGCGGCGACGGTCGGCGGTGTCGGCGATCGCACCGCCGTAGAGGCCGAAGGCGACCAACGGGACGAGGGAGAAGAGGCCGACCAGGCCGGTCGCGAAGGTGGAGCCGGTGAGGTCGTAGACCTGGACGGAGACGGCGACGGCCGTCATCTGCTGGCCGATCGAGGAGACGGACTGCCCGAACCAGACCCGCCGGTAGTCGGCGTGGTCGCGCAGCGGGCTCAGGTCGGCGAAGGCGCCACGGGCGAACCGCCGGTACCAGGCCGGGGAGGGGGCGTCGGAGGGGGTGGGCGGTGCGTCCCCGTCGGCCGCGGAATTGGCAGGATGATTGGTCGACACAGTGCTCCATCGTCGCGCCGCCCGCCCGCGGCGCGGACACCGGGGTGCGTTTGCGGCGGCTTGATCGCGACTGCGCCGCCGCCCCGCCCCGTCAGCGCGGTCCGACGTTCTCCAGGATCCGGTCCAACAGCGTCCCGAGCTGGGCGACCTCCCGGTCGCTGAGGCCCTTGAGCATCTCCTGCTGGCTGTTGACCGCGACGGAGGAGATCCGGTTGTACATCTCCTCCCCGTCGGGCGCGATCTCCACGGTCGCCGCCCGGCGGTCGACGCCGGTGCGCTTGCGCACGACCAGGCCGCGCCGCTCCATCGACTCCAGGTGACGGGAGAGCGTCGGCCCCTCGATGCTCAGGTACTGGGCGAGTGCGCGCTGGATCATCGGACCCTCCAGCTTCAGGGCGGCCAGCACCGTCCAGGCCGCGAAGGTCGCCCCCGACTCGGCGAGGCGCTCCTCGAAGAACGCCCGACAGGACTTCGCGGTCAGGTGCAGCTTCGGCGCGACGCTGCTCCGCAGCCACGTCGGGCCGGCGTCCGCCTCGGCAGCGACCCGTTCTTCGCTCGGCCGGCCGGGCATCCGAACCTCCCATTCGTCACGAAATCCTCTGCGAAGCGTAGCGCCGGCCGGTACCTCGACCAGCCCCGGGCGGTGGCCCACACCCAACCCCGGTCACTGTCCCGCGCGGCGGCGGACGTTCAGAGCGGGAGGACCCGGAACCCCGGGATGTCCCGCGCGGCCTGCTCGAAGCTCTCCGGGTTCCGGTCCGGCACCACGCCGTTCTTGACGAAGGTGCTCGCGCCCATCGGGACCTGGGTCGGGAAGTGCGGGGCGATCGGCCCGCGCTCGTTCGGCGGCATCTCCACCAGCTTCACCCGCTGCGCCCTGCGACCGCGGACCTGTACCCCCTCGCCGGCCGCCCTGACGTTCTTCACCCGGTCCGACCCGGGGAACGCCTGCAGGATGTACACGGCACCGCCGACCTCCACCAGGGCGACCGGATTGGTTTACTCCCGGCCGGACTTGCGGCCCCTCACCTTCAACAGCCGCATCGGGCCGACCGGCAGGCCGATCCCGTGGAAGACCTCCATCATCTTGTTGCCGAACCTCTGGACCCGGTGACCCGGACGCGGGCGGCGGTGGACATGGTCGGTGCGCTCCTCTGCTGGAGGGTTCGGCCGGAGCGGGGGACGTCCGACCGGTAGTCGCTGATCACCGGCATCGCGGGCGGTCGGCCGTAGGCCGTCACCACCGCGCGCCTCCCCTTCGGAGGGAATAGATAGCTTGCTACCTAAGTCGCGTGACAGGCCACTGCGAGGCTGTCGACGCGAACACGGGAGGGCAACTCCTCTACCGCACGCGGCCGGTGGGACACGCAGCACGCAACTGTGGGAGCCGAGACGGGCGAGCCATGCGGGCCGTGCGAGGCCTACGAGCAGGGGCGGGCGAGCCGTCGTGCGGTGTGAGCGCAAGTACGGGACGCGCCGGGCAGCGGCGCTCCTGGGCGCCGTGCCCGGTGCGCGCTCGCCGCCCTGGACCCGGGCGGGACCGCAGGCCGCCCCGCCCGCCGGTCGGGCGGCCGAGCTGTGGAGCCGTGGAGCCGTGGAACTACCGGGTGAGGACCTGCTTCTCGCCCGCCTCCACCGCGAAGTCCAACCGGTTGCCGGGCGGCGGGAACGGGCAGATGAAGTGGTCCGCGAAGGCGCACGGCGGCAGGTAGGCGCGGTTCAGGTCCAGGACCGTGCGGCCGTCCGCGTCCGGCTCGGGCAGGGTGATGAAGCGGAACCGGTAGGTGTCCTTGCCACTGGTGGCGTCGGCGATGACGCCGCTCAGGCTGCCGCCCGACCCGCTGACCGTGAGGGTGCGGTGCTCACCGGCGACGGTGAACTCGATCTTCCCGGCGACGGCCAGCGGGCGCTCCTTGCCGTCGGCGTTCGGGACGACCACCGTCTGCGCCTGCTCGCCCTCGAACGGGGTGAAGACCGCGGGGACGGCCCACTCCGGCGCGTAGGGGTAGGCGGAGATCCCGGCGAACGAGGCCCGCCGGGGCGCCGCCGGGTCGAAGACCCGCAGCGCCAGCTCGCCCTCGCGCTCGATCGGCACCAGCAGCAGATCACCCAGCGCGGCGGTGTCCGCCGCCGGATCGGTGTCCGGCCGCAGCAGCACCTCACCGTCCACGGGAGCGGACGCGCCCACGACGGTGAGGCCGTCAGCGGCCGCCGCCCGGACCCGGATGCCCTCCGCGTCGGTCCACCAGACCCCGGGCAGCCCGGGGATCTCCGCGGGCTCGGGCTCCAGCCAGTGCGTACCGGTGAGCGCCAGCTGACCGTGCGGGGTGCTGACCGTCGCCGCCCGCCGATCGCTCCAGTGCTTCCATTCCTCCGCGGCCGTCGCCGTCATCGGCTCGCCCTCCCACTGTCGTCCAGGGCCCGCCGGGCGGGCCGTCCGTTTTCCCCCGTCACCCCATCGAACGCCGAACACCCGGTCCGGGCATTCCCGGCTCCGGATCCCGCCGTACGACCGTCGTACGACCGCCACACCGGTCAACACGCCGGTCACACCGCTCAACGCGGCGGACACACCCTCCCGGTCAGCCCTTGATCCGGCGGAACAGGCCCTCCTGCACCACCGACACCACCAGCCGGCCGCTGCGGTCGAAGATCTCCCCGCGCGCCAGGCCCCGGGCGCCGTGGGATATCGGGGACTCCTGCTGGTAGAGCAGCCAGTCGTCGGCCCGGAACGGGCGGTGGAACCACATCGCGTGGTCGAGCGAGGCCATGTCGAAGTGACGGGTGCCCCAGAGCGGCTCGACAGGGGCGCGGACGGCGTCCAGCAGGGTCATGTCGCTCGCGTAGGTGAGCGCGCAGACGTGGATCAGCGGATCGTCGGGCAGGTCGCCGTTGGTCCGCAGCCAGACACCGCTGCGCGCCTCGACGCCTTCGAGCTCCTCGGTGCTCCAGCGCAGCCGGTCGACGTAGCGGATGTCGAACGGCTGGCGCCGGCTGATGAACGGGGGCAGCTCGCCCAGTCGGGACCCGACCTCGTCCAGCGCGCTGGGCAGCGTCTCGGGGGCCGGGACCTCGGGCACCGGGAACTGGTGCTCGATGCTGTCCGGCTCCGGGGCGTGGAAGTCGGCGGTCAGCGCGAAGATCGACCGCCCTCCCTGGATCGCCAGCACTCGGCGGGTGGTGAACGAGCGGCCGTCCCGCAGCCGGTCCACCTGGTAGACGATCGGCACACCCGGCACGCCGGGGCGCAGGAAGTAGGCGTGCAGCGAGTGGACCGGCCGGTCGCCGTCCACGGTGCGCCCCGCCGCGACCAGCGCCTGCCCGGCGACCTGCCCGCCGAACGTACGCTGGAGCGCCTCCTCGGGGCTGCGCCCGCGGAAGATGTTCAGCTCGATCTGCTCGAGATCCAGCAGCGCGACGAGATCGTCGACCGGGGTACCCATGGAACACGTCCTCTCCGGGCCGCCGCCCGGCCGGAGGTCTTCCGCCCGGCTGCCGCGAACCCGTTCTCTCGAATTCTCCAGCTCAATCGAATTCCTCAGCGAGCCGGGGCATTCCCCGCACGGGGACCGCGGACGCCGATTCACTCGAACGAGGTCGAACATGACGGACCCGAGCGGACCCGAGCGGGCCCCAGCGGACCTGAGCGCGCCCGAGCGGACCCGAAGGCACGGCCCGTCGGCGCTCAGAGCCCCGACTGCCGCACGGTGACGTTGAGCCGCCCGGTCAGCCCCAGCGCCGGGTCCGCCGTACCGGGCAGCGTCTTCGTCACACCGTGGTAGGCGAACCGGGCCGGCCCGCCGAACACCAGCAGATCCCCGCTGCGCAGCTCCAGGTCGGTCCACGGCCTGGTCCTGGTCTCGGTGTTGCCGAGCCGGAAGACGCACGAGTCGCCGAGCGAGAGCGAGACCACCGGGGCGTCCACCCGCTCGTCGCGGTCCTGGTGCAGGCCCATCCGCGCCCCGTGCGGGTAGTGGTTGACGATCGCGATGTCCGGCGCGTACCCGGCCGCGCCCGCGATCCCGCCGACACCCGCGCCGTACGCCTCGGCCACCGCCCGCCGCGCGAGCAGGCCGAGCGCGGGCGGGAACGGCTTGACCGGTGTGCCGTCCTCGGCGGTGCGGGAGTAGCCGTACGGGTACCAGTGCAGGCCCAGCCCGACCATCCGCACCGACATCAGCCCACCGGTGGGCATCCGGACCGTGTGCATCCCGGCGGGCGGACGGGCCCACTCGCGGCAGGCGGCGACCAGCCGCAGCTGCGCCGCCGCGTCCAGCCAGCCCGGGAGCAGCACCGCACCCGGTGCGGGCTCGGACCGCCCGCGCCCGCCGGTCGTCGCGTCGAAGGAGCCGCCGAACAGCTCGCCCTGGGTCACTCCCCCATACTCGCGCACCCCTCCGACAACGGGCCCCTCCGGCAAACGCGTCCCTCCGACCACGGGCCCGCGACACCGGAGCCAAGCCGGAGCGACGCCGGAACAACGTGGGAGCGGCACCCGCACGCCGACGGCCGCCTCCCCGCGCTGCGGCGGGAAGGCGGCCGGGAAACCGGTCGGATCAGACGGTGAGGGTCTGGCCCGGGAAGATCAGGTTCGGGTTGGCGCCGATGACCTTGGCGTTCTTGCCGTACAGGTCGTGCCAGTCGACGCCCTGGGCGGCGGCGATGGTGCTCAGGGTGTCGCCGGCCTTGACGGTGTAGGAGCCGTTGGCCTGCTTGGCGTCCTGCGCGGTCCAGCTCTTGGCGGCCTTCGGCGCGGCGGCGGCCTTGGGGGCCTCGGCGGCCTTGGGGGCAGCCTTCGGAGCCTCGGCGGCCTTCGGCGCGGCGACGGCCTTCGGGGCCTCAGCGGCCTTCGGCGCGGCCGGCTTCGGGGTCGCGGTGGCGGCCGGGGCGGCCGGCTTCGCGGCGGTGTCGACCGCGGCCGGGGCGCCGCCCTTGGTCAGGCCGGCCTTGACGGAGCAGACGGGCCAGGCGCCCGGGCCCTGCGAGGCGAGGACCTTCTCGGCGACGGCGATCTGCTGCGCCTTGGTGGCCAGGTTGGCCTGCGAGGCGTAGGCGGTGCCACCGAAGGCGGCCCAGGTGCTGGAGGTGAACTGCAGACCGCCGTAGAAACCGTTGCCGGTGTTGATGGCCCAGTTGCCGCCGCTCTCGCACTGGGCGACGGCGTCCCAGGTGGAGACGGAGGCGGCGGAGGCCGAGGTGGCCGTGACGAGGCCGGCCACCGGCAGGGCCGCGACAGCGGCGCCCGCCACGACAGCCATCCGGACGCGGTTGCGCTTGGTGGCGGCGGTGGTGGTGGCAGCGGCGGACTCGTTACGGAAGGTCATGGGGTTCCTCTCGACAGCCCCGGGCGGGCATGCGGAACCAAGCCCTGGAAGGGGACTGGAATCGCTCGCCGCGTCCGTCGGGCGGCCGGAGACGTGTCGGACGTCCCGCGCCGCCCCTGGCCACCCGCCTCGCACCGGCGACCTGTTCGAGCGGTCGCATCGGCGGGCACGGCCGGCGCCGGGTGAACCGGCGGGCTGTGCGTCGGGGGTGAACCCGGGTGGTGCTCGTTGCACCGCCAAAGAAGCTACGAGTCGGCCGCCGGGGATCCAAACAATTTGGGGTCTCCCCAGCTCAGCGGGGCATTACCGCCGGTAACCGCCTGGCATTCGCGCCCTAAATGTCCGTTTTAGGCGTCATTTCCTAGATCAAACCTCCACAGGCCGTGGCTCACCTCACACTTCGATTCCGGCACTCCCGCCAACGACATCGACACATTGCGATGCCACCGGCACCCTCCGCGATCGAATCCGAGGCAATTCCCGTCACCCCGACCCCCCACCCGTGACCCCGGCCACAAGGGTCCGTTGGGCAGGACGGCCGGGCCGCCCCCGCCGCCGGCTCGAACAGGGCCGGGCCTCGGCCACCCCCGTCCACCCCGTTCGACCCCGACACCGCACCGAGGAGAAACCCAGTGCCGCGCATGCTCGACGTCAGCGACGAGGTCCGTTCCGAGATCGGCGACGACGAGGCCGACCGCCTGCTCGGCGGCGCCCACGCGCCCGACAGCTACGAGTGCACCTCCTGCCGCACCCCCGGGGACGCGCTCCAGGAGCCCACCAGCACCGTGCTGTTCGTCGGCGAGGAGACGGCGGTGCTCGCCTTCGCACACGCCCGCTGCATCCCCTCCCAGGTGGTCCCGGTCTCCGAGGAGCAGCTGGCCGGCGCCGTCCGCAGCATCAGCCAGGCCCAGGTCGACCCGGCCGCCGGACCGGACACCACGGCCCGCCCGCAGCCTCCGCTCCCCGCCCCGGCGGCCGACCCGGCGGCCGGGCGGCCCGGCGCGCCCGGGCAGGCCGCGATCCTCGGCATCACCTGCGGACTGGTGCTGCACGGCGACACCGGCCACGCCTCCCTGGTCGTCGAGCCGACCGGACCGGTCGGCCGCCCGGGCAACACCACCGGCGAGGACGAGTTCCTCGACCTGCTCCAGGACGCGGGCTTCCAGCCGGTCACCGACCTCGACAAGACGCCGGACCAGCTGCCCGGCTGGTCGGTCCTGGTCGCGATGGGCAAGCTGCACGCGGTCCTCCAGCCCGCGGCGGCCGGGGGCAGCACCGGATGGTGGCAGGCCCACCAGCCGCTGCAGGTGACCGACGCCTGGCGGTTCGCCGCCAATCACCTCGGCGAGGTCACCATGTACGCCGTCCCGGCCGGGACGGTCGGCCGGCAGCCGCGCGAGGACCTGCTGCGCCAGGCGCTGGAGCGGGCGGTGGCGCTCGGCCAGGTGGTCGCCGCCTCCCTCCCGCTCGCCGGCACGTGAGCCGTCCCGCGGGCGCACGAGCCCGCGGCGGGACGGCCGGGAGGGCCGGGAGGGCCACTTCCCGGCCCTCCCGGCGCCCGCATCCCCCGGCGGCCTCGCTCGTTGGGCCCTGCGTGTACAGCTACGACGTCCCCTCCTCCCGGCGGTCCGCCACCGCCTCCCGCGCCATCCCGGGCATGCGCCCGTCCTACGACGCGGAGCACCCGCACTCGGCGACACCCATCTACGACGAGCTGTACTCCGAGTACCGCCGGCTCTTCCGCGCACTGCCGGGCGACCGCTCCGGCGAGGAGGACCTGACGTTCACCGGCTTCGCCGTCCGCGACACCGCTCCGGCCCGCACCGACCCGCGCCCGTACCCGCCGCAGCACCAGGCGTTCCAGACGTACGCGGGCCAGGCGATCGGCATCCCGCAGTTCGTGCCCGGCCGCCCGGGCGGACCGGACCACGGCCGCGCTCAGCCCGACCAGCCGGCCTTCGACCATGCCGGCCACGACGGCCACGGCGGACCTGCCGGCCATGGAGACCACGACAGCCGCGGCGGCCACACCGGCCACCCGACGGGCCCTCAGGAGCACAGTTCCGCCACCCACGCCGGCCGGAGCGGCGGAGGCAGCGGCCGGCCGGCGGGCCCTTACACGACCGGCTTCCACCCCGCCCCCGCCCCCGGCCGGCCGGCGGGCGCCCAGGCGGGCACCGGCCAGGGCTGGGTCGCGAGCGGCTACCTCGGCGCCGCCCCTCCACCGGTGGCCGCGCACGTCCCCGCACCGCCGCCGGTGACGGTTCCGGTGCCGGCCCCCGCCCCGGCCGTCGGCGCCGCCTTCGGCCACGCCGACCCGGGCCCGCCCGGCGGTGGCGGCCGGCACCGCAGCCTGCTCTCCCTTCCCCCGGGCCGCAACGGCGAACAGCACTGACGCCCCCGAGGCGCCCCGGACCGGGCCACCGGACCGGGCCACCGCACCCGGGGCTGTCACCCCACGCAGGACGGCCACCACAGCCGAGGGCCCCGTCGGCCGGTCCCATGACCGGCGAAATGTTGTTTGGGGTATAGCGCCCCCCCCCCCCGGGGTCGTAAAAAAAAAAAACCCCCCACCGCACCACAAACCCAAGCGGA
>NZ_JBHVPZ010000029.1:0-40937 GCF_042887135.1 Kitasatospora sp. NPDC057965 | reverse complement strand
GCCCCCCGCCCGGGCCCCCCCCCCCGGGGGTTGACCCCCCCCGCGGCCCGCCCCCCCCCGCCGCGGCCCCCGGGGGCGGCCCCCATGACCGGCCGACGGGGCCCTCGGGCACCGCCTGCTGCTACTCCTGCGTCCTACTTCTTCTTGCGCTTCTCGCGCACCCGCACCGAGATCGAGATCGGCGTGCCGACGAAGCCGAACTCCTCGCGCAGCCGACGCTCGACGAACCGCCGGTAGCCCGCCTCCAGGAAGCCGGAGGCGAAGAGCACGAAGCGCGGCGGACGGGTGCCCGCCTGGGTGCCGAACAGGATGCGCGGCTGCTTGCCGCCCCGGATCGGGTGCGGGTGGGCGGCCACCAGCTCGCCGAGGAAGGCGTTCAGCCGGGCCGTGGTGATCCGGGTCTCCCAGCCCTCCAGCGCGGTCTCGATCGCCGGGACGAGCTTCTCCATGTGCCGGCCGGTCTTCGCCGAGACGTTGACCCGCGGGGCCCACTGCACCTGGACGAGGTCGCGCTCGATCTCGCGCTCCAGGTAGAAACGGCGCTCCTCGTCGAGCTGGTCCCACTTGTTGTAGGCGATGACGACGGCGCGCCCGGCCTCGACGGCCATCGAGATGATCCGGGTGTCCTGCTCGGCGAGGGTCTCGCTGGCGTCGACGAGGACGACCGCGACCTCGGCCTTCTCCAGCGCGGAGGCGGTGCGCAGCGAGGCGTAGAAGTCGGCGCCGGCGGTCAGGTGGACCCGGCGGCGGATGCCGGCCGTGTCGACGAACTTCCAGGTCTTGCCGCCCAGCTCGATCATCTCGTCGACCGGGTCGCGGGTGGTGCCGGCCAGCTCGTTGACGACCACCCGCTCCTCGCCGGCGACCTTGTTGAGCAGGCTGGACTTGCCGACGTTCGGCCGACCGATCAGCGCGATGCGGCGCGGGCCGCCGGGGGCGGCGTCGCCGAAGGTCTGCGGCGGGGCCTCGGGCAGCGCTTCCATCACGGCGTCCAGCAGGTCGCCGGAGCCGCGGCCGTGCAGGGCGGAGACGGGGTACGGCTCGCCCAGGCCGAGCGACCAGAGGTAGGCGGCCTCGGCCTCGGTGGACTGGCCGTCGACCTTGTTGGCGCAGAGCACGGTCGGCTTGCCGGCCCGGCGGATGATCTTGATCAGGGCCTCGTCGGTGTCGGTGGCGCCGACGGTGGCGTCGACCACGAACAGCACCGCGTCGGCCTGCTCGATGCCGAGCTCGGCCTGGGCGGCGACCATCGCGTCGATGCCGAGGACGTCGATCTCCCAGCCGCCGGTGTCGACGACCTTGAAGCGGCGGCCGTTCCAGGTGGCCTCGTAGGTGACGCGGTCGCGGGTGACGCCGGGCTTGTCCTCGACCACGGCCTCGCGGCGGCCGATGATGCGGTTGACGAGGGTCGACTTGCCGACGTTCGGGCGGCCAACCACGGCCAGCACCGGCAGCGGGGCGTGGCTGCCGTCGCCGAGGCCGTCGACGTCGTCGAGGTCGAAGCCCTCCTCGGCGGCGAGCGCCATGAACTCGGCGTATTCGGCGGCGTCCAGCTCGCCGTGGCCGGCGGTGGAGTGCTCTGCGGTCATGTTCGTACTGTCCGTTTCCCGGCCCGGCCCTTCCCAGGGACGTGCCGTGCGTACCTGCCCCTCCGGGGCAGCGCGAATGGTTCCGGGTGCCACCACGGCACCCCGTTCATCGGATGGTCGACGACGGTCGACCGTTCCCGGGTCGTCCGGGCCGCCCGGGTCGTCCAGGCGGTCCCCGGCCGTCCGGGCTGTGCTCAGACGGCCGAGAGCGCGGCCCCGGCCCGCTCCGCCACCAGCGCGGTGATCCGGTCGATCACCTGCTCCAGGGTGAGCGCGCTGGTGTCCACCAGGACCGCGTCCGCGGCCTGGGTGAGCGGGGCTGTCGCCCGCGAGGAGTCCGCCGCGTCCCGGCGCGCCAGGTCGGCGGCCATCGCGGTGATGGTCGCCTCGTCGACGCCCTTGGCCCGCAGCTCGGCGGCCCGGCGCTCGGCGCGGGCCGTCTCGGAGGCGGTCAGGAAGATCTTGACGGTGGCGTCCGGGAAGACCACGCTGCCCATGTCCCGGCCCTCGGCGACGATGCCGCGCGCGGCGACCCCGGCGCAGCCGCGCTGCAGCTCGACCAGCCGGGCGCGCACCGCCGGCACCGCGGCGACGGCGCTGACCTGCGCGGTCACCTCGGGGCCGCGGATCGGGCCGGCGACGTCCCGGCCGTCCACGGTGATGGTCGGGCCGTCCGCGTCGGTGCCGGACACGATCACCGGCTTGCCGCACGCGAGGGCCACCGCCTCCGGGTCGTTCACGTCGACCCCGTTGGCCAGCATCCACCAGGTCATCGCCCGGTACATGGCACCAGTGTCCAGGAAGCTCAGGCCCAGCCGGGCGGCGACCGCCCGGGAGACGGTCGACTTGCCGGAGCCGGAGGGTCCGTCGATGGCGACGACGACCGGGGCGTGCGCTCGGTCGGCAGTGTCCACGGCGCGAACCTCTCTCTGAGTCTCTGAGCATGGCAACCCGAACTGCGGGGATGCCGGGGATGGTCTCTACAAGGTTAATGGACCGCCGCGCGACCCGGCCCCGCCGGTAACCGGCCCGCCCCGCTCTCCCCGCACCCGCCCCGCACCGCGACCGCCCCGGAGCACCGGGAGCACCGTGGAGCACTGCGAGCACCGCTAGGACAGCGAGCACCCTGCCGGCGCCGTGCGGACATCGCCAGAAAGGCGAGCACCGCCACGGCGGCGAACGGTGCCAGAACGAGTAGCGCCGCCAGGACAGCGGGCACCACCGAACCCGGCGGACGTCAGTCCCGGACGCTCCACCCGCTCGCCCGCAGCGCCGCCGTCAGCGGCCGCACCGCCGCCGGCGCCACCGACAGCTGGACGAAGCCCACCTGCTGCCCGGTGGAGTGCTCGATGTCGACGTCCTCGATGTTCACGCCCGCCGCGCCGACCTCGCCGAACAGCCGGCCCAGCTCACCGGGCTGGTCGCCGAGGACAACGGCGACCGTCTCGTACCGGGTGGGCGGCGCGCCGTGCTTGCCGGGGATCCGGGCCTGGCCGGTGTTGCCGCGCCGCATGACCGCCTCGATACCCGCCGCGCCGCCGCGCCGGTCGGCCTCCTCGGCGGCCTGCAGGGCGCGCAGCGCGGTGACCGTCTCGCCGAGGTCGGTGGCGACCTCCTCCAGCACGTCGGCGACGGCGCCGGCGTTGGCGGAGAGGATGTCCACCCACATCGCGGGGTTGGAGGCGGCGATCCGGGTCACGTCCCGCACGCCCTGGCCGGAGAGCCTTATCGCGGTCTCGTCGGCCTTCTCCAGCCGGGCGGCAACCAGCGAGGAGAGCAGCTGGGGGGCGTGCGAGACCAGCGCGACCGCGCGGTCGTGCGCGGCGGCGTCCATCACGATCGGCACGGCCCCGCAGAGCGCGACCAGTTCGAGGACGGCGTTCAGCGTCTCGGTGTCGGTGTCGGCGGTGGGGGTGAGCACCCACGGCCGGCCCTCGAAGAGGTCGGCGCGGGCGGCGAGCGGCCCGGACCGCTCCCGGCCGGCCATCGGGTGGCTGCCGATGTAGTGGACGGTGTCGCAGCCGAGCTCGGCGACCTCGGCGCGCGGGCCGGCCTTGACGCTGGCGACGTCGGTGTAGCAGCGCGCGAGTCCGCGGCGCTGGCAGTCGGCGAGCACCTTGCCGACCAGCGCGGGCGGGACCGCGATGATCGCGAGGTCCACCGGCCCGTCGGCGGGTTCGGTGGTCCCGGCCCCCAGCGAGGCGGCGGTGCGGGCGGCGTCCGGGTCGGCGTCCTCCAGATGGACGGTCAGGCCCCGTCCGGTGAGGGCGAGCGCGGCGGACGTGCCGATGAGTCCGGTACCGACGACGGCGGCTGTGCGCATGGCGGGGTGGCTCTCCTCACGGAACTGCGCGGAAGGAAGTGGAACGCGTCGCCACCCATCCTCCCCCATCACCGCCACCGCCCGTGCCGCAACCGCACCACCGCCCCCGGCCGTCCCCCCTCACGCGGCCCGCGCCACTGCGGCGCCCGCCGCGCCGCCCGCCCGCCGCGCACCGCGAAATCCGGCGACGCGGGCGCCACCGCACGGCAGGATGGGCCGCCGACGGTACGCGACGAAGGGGTTGGCCGGGTGAACGATCAACACAGCAGCGACCAGCACAGCAACGACCGACACGGCAGCGACCAGCACCGACCGCACGAGGACGGCACCGGCCGGACCACCGACCGCGCGCCCGTCTCCGCCGCTCCGGCGGTGCCCTCCGTGCCCTCCGTGCCCTCCGTGCTGGACTCCGTGGTCGTCCACGCCGTTGGCGCGGTCTGCCGCCGCCGGGCCCGCGCGGCCCTGCCCGCGGACGGACGGCTCCGGCTGACCGGCCTGCCCGAGGGGCTCGACGAACGCTCGCTGCGTGCCCGGGTCCTCGCCGGCCCGGCCGGCACCGCCGTCACCGAGGCCCGCCTCGAAGCCGTCGCCGCACTCCGCGAACCCGCCGAACTGCCCGAGCTGCGCCACCGGTTGGCGGCCGCCGAGGAGCGCCACGACGCCCTGCGGGAGCAGCGCCGGCTGGTCCTCGCCGCCGTCGCCGAGACCGCCGCGCTGCGTGCCGTCCCGCCGCCCCGGCGCCGTGACGAGCCGCTGCGCCGCACGCCCGCCGACGCCTGGCTGGAGCTGGCCGAGTTCGTCGACGAGCGCCTCACCGAGCTGCACGGGCGCGCCGGTCGGCTCGACCGCGAGATCGAACTCGCCGGCCACGAGATCACGGTGCTCAACGAGCAGGTCGCCCGGCTGTCCCCCGACGAGTGGCACGAGCCCGTCGAGACCACGACGACCGCCCTGCTCACCCTCACCACCGCCGCCACCACCGCCACCGCCACCGCCGAGGACGCCCCCACCCCCGCCCCCGCCACGGACGCCCCCGCCGAACCGGAAACCGGACCGGCAGCCGAGCTGGAACTCGAACTGGAGTACACCGTCCGCGCCGCCCGCTGGGTCCCCTCCTACCGGCTCTCGTACTCCCAGGGCGCCGACACCGGCCGGCTCCTGCTGCGCGCCTCGGTCGCCCAGCAGACCGGCGAGGACTGGACCGGCGTCCGGCTCGCCCTCTCCACCGCCGACCTCGACCGCCGCACCGAGCTGCCCAGGCTGCGCTCACTGCGGATCGGCCGCAGCCAGCCGCCCCCGCCGTCCTCCGGCTGGCGCGAGCCCCCGGCCGGTCTGGCCGACCTGTTCACCGGCTACGACGCGGCCGGCCCGGCGCCGATCGACCCCCTCCGGGTGCCCGGCGGAGCCGTCGGCGGCGCGTTCGCCGCCGAGCCCCGGCTCTCCGCCGCGCTCGCCCCGACCGTCGCCGCCACACCGGCGCCGCAGCCCCCGGGCGGGCCCGCCCGCTCCCGCTCCCGTGCCGGCGGCCTGCGCTCCGCCGACGAGCCGCGCGGACTGGGCGGGCCGGGCGGACCGATGGCCGAGAAGGTGGCCTACGCCGGCTACGGCGCGCCCCCGCCCGCCCCCGGCGGCGCCCCGGGCCTCGACACGGCGGCCTTCGCCGGGTTCGGTGCCCCCGCCCCGCACGCCCCGCTCACGCCCCCGTCCGGCCCGCCCGTCCCGGACGAGCGGCTGCTCGACTACCCCGCGCTGGAGCTCCTCGGCCCGGACACCGCCGCCGACCGGCGCGGCACCCTGCACCACCCGCCCCGCCCCCGCGCCGCTGGCCACCACGCCGCCGGCCACCACGGCGCCCCCGACCACCCCACCCCCGCGCTGGAGCGCCTCCCGCTGCCGCACCACGCCGTGCCGCCGCGCGTCTCGGCCGGCTCCTTCGACCACCGCTTCGACGCCGCCGCGCCCGCCGACCTCCCGTCCGACGCCACCTGGCACACCGTCACGATCGGCGAGATCCCGGTCAGCGTGAGCCCCGAGTACGTCACCGTGCCCGCCGTCGAGGAGCGGGTCTACGCCACCCTGGTGGTCGCCAACGCCACCGCGCAGGCCGTGCTCGCCGGCCCGGTCGAGGTGACCGTCGACGACGAGTTCCTGCTCACCGCCGCCCTGCCCACCCTCGCGCCCGGCGGTGTGCGCCGACTGGGCATCGGTGTCGCCGAGTCGGTCGAGGTGACGCGCCGTACCGAGCTGCGCGAGTCCACCGCGGGCATGCTGAACAGCAGCACCGTGCTCGACCACCGGGTCCGCGTCGAACTGGCCAACCGGCTCGGCCGCCCGGTCACCGTCGAGGTCCGCGAACGGGTGCCGGTCAGCTCCGACGCCGACATCCGGATCGAGGAACGCCCCGGCTGGCACGCACCGGACGAACCGTCCACCGAGTGCCCGCCGAGCACCCGGCTCCGACGGGTCGAGCTGCCACCGGGCGGCCGGGCCGAACTGGACGCCGGCTACCAGATCAGGATCCCGGCCGGAAAGGCCATCGTCGGCGGAAACCGGAGGAACTGAACGTGACCGTCACCCCCCTCCCCGGCACCACACGTCCCGCGACGCCGCTGCCCGTCACCGCCGTCACCTGTCTGGAGGACCGCGCCCAGGTCGAGCGCACCGCCACCGCGGAGCTGACCGCCGGCGTCCAGCGGCTGCGGCTGGGCCCGCTCACCGCGCTCGCCGTCGACCGCACCCTGCGCGCCGAGTCCGCCACCCCGGGCGTCCGCGTCCTGGACGCCCGGATCACCCGCGCCTGGACACCGCGCGCACCACTGCCGCCCGGCCCGGAGGACTCCGCGCTGCGCCACCGGCTGCACGCCCTGGAGGAACGCGAACGCACCGAGGAGCAGCTGGCCGACCGGCTGGAGGCCCGGCTGGCGCTGCTCGCCCAGCTCTCCGCCGACCTGCTGCGCGAGGTCGGCGAGGGCGCCGGCGTCGGCGAGGTCGAACGGGTGCGCTGGCACCGCGAGCTGAACCGGGTCGACGCCGAGCGCGAGCGCTCCGGCGAGGACCTGCGCGCCACCCGGGCCCGGCTGCGCAGACTGGCACTGGAACAGGCCGCGGCGCGCACCGCCGTCGCGGAGGCCGAGGAGGAGCCCGCCGAACTGGTCGCCCACCTGGAGCTCACCGTCGAGGCCCGGGAGGCCGGGCCCGCCCGGCTGACGGTGGGCCACCTGGTGCCCTGCGCGCTCTGGCGGCCGTCCTACCGGGCCACCCTGGCCGAGGGCGTGCTGCGGCTGGACTCCGAGGCGGTGGTCTGGCAGCGCACCGGCGAGGCGTGGACCGGCGCGCGGCTCACCTTCTCCACCGCCCGCTCCGCCCTCGCCACCGAGCCGCCCGCGCTCGCCGAGGACGTGCTGACGCTGCGCGAGCGCACCGCCGAGGAGCGGCGCACCGTGGAGGTGGAGCTGCGCGAGGAGACGATCTCCGAACTGCGCCCGGACGGCGCGCTGCCGGGCGTGGACGACGGGGGCGAGGCGCGGGTGCTGACCGCCCCGGCGCCGGCCACGGTGCCCTCCGACGGCCGGGCGCACCGGGTCCCGCTGAGTTCCTTCACCGGGGCCGCGCACAGCGAGTACGCCTGCGCGCCGGAGCTGTCCCCGCTGGTCACCCAGGTGGTCCGGTTCCGCAACACGGCCGGGCACCCGCTGCTCGCCGGGCCGGTCGAGCTGGTCCGCGGCAGCGGCTTCACCGGGCGCGGACGGCTGCCGTTCACCGCGCCGGGCGCGGACGCCGAGCTGTCCTTCGGCAGTTCGGACGGCTACCGGGTGGTGCGCGAGACCGACGAGCGCCGCTCCACGGCCGGGCTGAGCCAGCGTTCGGTGACCACCCGCACGGTGCGGCTGCACCTGTCGCGGTTCTCCGGCCCGGAGGAGCACGACGAGCAGCTGGTCGCGGTGCGCGAGCGGGTGCCGGTCTCCGAGGTGTCGGCGGTGGAGGTGCGGCTGCGCAAGGAGGAGTGCTCGCCCGCGCCGGACGCCTTCGACGCCGAGGGCGTGGTGCGCTGGGACGTGCCGCTGGGCCCGGGCGCCCGCCGCACGCTCACCCTGGTGTACGAGGTCTCCGCCTCCGGGAAGGTGGCCGGTCTCTGAGGGCGGGCCGGGCCCGGGCGTGCGAACCGCCGCCCGGGCGAGCGCCCGGGCCCGGCCGGAGCGGGTACAACAGGAGCATGATCCTGCACCTCGCCCCCCTGGACGACTGGCTGGCCGATCCGGGCCGGCCGTACGCGACCGCCTCGCTGCTCACCGACGGGTTCATCCACTGCGCGGCGGACGAGCAGACCGCGCTCGCCGTGGCCAACGCCTTCTTCGCCGACGCCCGCGAACCGCTGATGGTGCTGCTGATCGAGGAGTCGATGGTGGAACCGATGGTCAAGTGGGAGGCCCCGCACGGCGGACCGCCGCCCGGGGCGACTCCCGGGGTGCTGTACCCGCACATCTACGGGCGGCTGAACCGTACGGCGGTGGTCGGCCTGGAGAAGGTCGAGCGCGGGCCGGACGGCCGCTGGGCCTCGCTCTCCCCCTGGAGCTGACGCCCGCACACCGCTCCGCAGTCACAGCCAGCCCCGCTCCCGGGCCGCCATGCCGGCCTGGAAGCGGGTGGTGGCGCCCAGCTCGCGCATCAGCGACTGGAGCCGGCGCTGGGTGGTCCGGGCGCTCCAGCCCAGCGAGCGGGCGATCGACTCGTCGGTGAGGCCGGCCGCCAGCAGCCCGAGCAGCTTGCGGTGGTCGGCCTCCGGCTCCAGCGTCCCGTCGCCGGTGCCGATCGCGGCCTGCAGCTGGACGGCGCGCTCCCACTCCGCCTCGAACAGCGTGTCCAGCGCCTGGAGCAGCGCCGAGGGGTGGATGACGTAGGCGGCGTCGAGGACGCTGTCGCCGACGCTGATCGGGATGATCGCCATCCGGTCGTCCGACAGGACCATCTTCATCGGGAGCACCGGCCGGACCCGGGCCTCCTCGCCGTCGGCGACCCCGACCAGGATGTTCTTCTCCAGGCGGCCCGGCCAGGCCACCGCCTCCCGGTCGTAGACGGTCCGGAACCGCACGCCCTCCTTGAGCCGCTGGCGCTGCAGCGGGATGTTGGCCACCGGGTCCTGGATGTAGGGCGGGCAGTCGAAGCCGCGGATCTGGTACTGGCTGGTCTCGGTGATGTGCTCCAGCCGCTGGGCGATGGCCTCGCCGCCGGTCAGCACCTCGACCGAGTGCGCCGGGTCGGTGTAGCGCGAGGCCTCCCGGAAGGCGTCCATCAGCCGGTGCATCTCGGCCCGGGCGTGGCGCAGTTCGGACTCCCGGTGGCCGATCAGCGTGCCGATGGCGACGTCCGGGGCGACCGGCAGGAAGCGCTGGCGGTCCACCGGGGCCCGGGTGGCCATGCCCTGCTGGGCGAGCCGGTCCAGGGCCCGCAGGCTCTGCTGGAGGGTCAGGCCGCAGTGCCCGGCGAGGTCCTCGGCCGTGGACTGCGGGTTGGCCACCAGCGCCGCGTAGATCCGCCCGTCCGGTCCGGCCAGTCCCAGAGCGCTGAGTGGTGCATCGGACACGGCGTCGCTCCCCGTTCGACTCTCGCCCCGCGCCGGGTGGCGCAGTCCCGCCACCCGGCGGGTCGTGGTCAGGTGGCAATACTCGGCCACGGGTCCTGGGGCTGACAAGGCGATCACGGCCGATGCGGTCCGCTTCACAGCAGGATCCGCCGGACGACGGAGGGCCTCCCCGCCGAGTGGCGGGGAGGCCCTCCGGGGACCGTCGCGGCAGCCGTTACAGCCCGACCTCGCGCATCAGCTGGCCGACCTCGGGGTTGGTCAGCCGGCGCAGCCAGCCGGACTTCTGGTCGCCGAGCGCGATCGGCCCGAAGTGGGTGCGCACCAGCTTCTCGACCGGGAAGCCCACCTCCGCCAGCATCCGGCGGACGATGTGCTTGCGGCCCTCGTGCAGGGTCACCTCGACCAGGTAGTTCTTGCCGACGTTCGAGACGACCTTGAAGCTGTCGGCGCGGGCGTAGCCGTCCTCCAGCTCGATGCCCTTGGCCAGCTGCTTGCCCAGGTCGCGCGGGATCGGGCCCTGGATGGCGGCCAGGTAGGTCTTGGTCACGCCGTACCGGGGGTGGGTGAGGCGGTGGGCCAGCTCGCCGTGGTTGGTGAGCAGGATGATGCCCTCGGTCTCGGTGTCCAGGCGGCCGACGTGGAACAGCCGGGTCTCCCGGTTGGTCACGTAGTCGCCGAGGCACTGGCGGCCGTCCGGGTCCTCCATGGTGGAGACCACGCCGGCCGGCTTGTTCAGCGCGAAGAACAGGTAGGACTGGGTGGCGACGGTCAGGCCGTCGACCTTGATCTCGTCCTTCTGCGGGTCGACCCGCTTGCCCTGCTCGGTGACCCGCTTGCCGTTGACCTCGACCCGGCCCTGCTCGATCAGCTCCTCGCAGGCGCGGCGGCTGCCGACGCCGGCCCGGGCCAGCACCTTCTGCAGGCGCTCGCCCTCGGGCTCGCCGAAGGTCTTCGGCAGCTTCACGGCCGGCTTGTCGTGCCGGGCCAGCACCGCGTCCTCGATCCGGGCCTGCAGCTCGCGCGAGCGCTGCGGCTGACGGCGCGGGTCGCCCGGGGCGCCCTGGCCCTCCCGGCGCGGGCGCGGGGCCGGGCCGGGCCGGCGCCCGGCGAAGCCGCCGCGGGCCGGGGTGGCGTTGGGGCCGCCGCCGTACTCGGGGCGGTCGTACTTGCGCTCCTCGGGCCGCAGCGGGCGGTCCGGGTAGCGGCGGTCGTCGCGCCGGTCGTCCCGGCGGTCGTCGCGGCGGCTGTCGCGCCGGTCGTCCCGGCCGTACGAGCCCGAGCCGCCGCGCGGGGCCGAGCCGCCCCGGCCGCCGCCGGACCCGCCGCCGTACGAACCCCCGCGCGCGCCGGAGCCGCCGCGGCCCGAGCCGCCCCCGTAGGAGCCGCCCCGGCCGCCCCCGCCCTGTCCGCCGCGACCGCTGCCGCCGCCGCTGCTGTTCCTGCCGTTGCCACTGCTACGCATCAAAGTGTCCGTACGTCGTTACCGTCTGGGCTGTGCGGTCGTTTCGGCCGACCTCACCGCCCCCTACCGATCGGGCGCAGCCCGACCGGCCTCGCCACTGCCGTCCGCGGCCTGCGCGGCAGCGGCGGCGACCGCCTCCGCGATCATCGTGCCCTCCAGGGACTCCGCTTCCACGTCGTCGACCTCGGGCAGGAAGGGAGCGAGCTCCGGCAGCTCGTCCAGGCCGCGGAGCCCCATCCGTTCCAGGAAGTAGTTCGTCGTCCGATACAGGATCGCACCTGTTTCGGGCTCGGATCCGGCCTCTTCCACCAGTCCTCGCTGTACCAGGGTACGCATCACGCCGTCACAGTTCACACCGCGGACGGCCGAGACCCGCGATCTGGACACCGGTTGCCGGTAGGCGACCACCGCCAGGGTCTCCAGTGCGGCCTGGGTCAGCCGGGCCTGCCGGCCGTCCAGGAGGAAGCGGTCGACGGCCGGTGCGCAGGCCGCGCGGCTGTAGAAACGCCAGCCGCCGGCCACCAGCCGCAGGTCGAAGCCCCGTCCCTGGGCGGTGTACTCGGCGGACAGCTCGCGCAGCGCCGCCGCCACCTGTCCGCACGGGCGGTCCAGCACCGACGCCAGGTGGGCCTCGGTGGCCGGCTCGTCGACGACCATCAGGATCGCCTCCAGTTCGGCCCGCAGCCCCAGGCCGAAGTCCGCGACCGGCACCGCCACCGCCACGTCGGACCCGTCCGGCTCCGCCACCGCCACGTCGGACCCGTCCGGCTCCGCCACCGCCGCCTCGGACCCGTCCGGCACCGCCACCGCCACCGCCACCTCGGACCCGTCCGGCTCCGGCTCCAGCGCCTCCGGCACCGTCGGCGCCGGCTCCAGCCACTCCTCGGCGCGTGCCCGCCCCGGCACGCCCAGCACTCGCCGGGCCGGCCGTCCGCCGCCCGCGCCGCCGCTCCCGGCCGTCATCGCCCGTCCTCCTCGCCCTTCGCCGCCCGCGCCCCGGCCTCGCCCGCGGGCCGGTCGAACTCGTCCGTCACCTCGACCGCGCCCCGGTCCGCCTCGGCCACCCACCGCACCAGCAGCTCGCCGAGCGCGTCCGGCTGCTCGAAGGCGAGCACCCGCTCGCGGTACAGCTCCAGCAGTGCCAGGAACCGGGCGACCACGACCATGGTGTCCGGGGCGTCGGCGACCAGCCGCTGGAAGGTGGCCTCGCCCAGCTCGCTCAGCAGCCCGACCACCAGGCCCGCCTGCTCGCGCACGCTGACCGGCGGGGCGTGGATGTGGTCGACGTAGACGACCGGTTTCGGCTTCGGCGCCATCGCCCGGGCGGCGAGCTGGGCGAGGCGCTCGGCGCCGATGCCGATCACGACCTCGGGCAGCAGTTCCGCGTGCCGCGGCTCCAGGCCGACGGCCCGGGGCCGCCGCAGCAGTTCGCCGGCCCAGCGCTCGCCGAACAGCGCCGCCGCCCGCTTGTAGGCCCGGTACTGGAGCAGCCGGGCGAAGAGCAGGTCGCGGGCCTCCAGCAGGGCGAGGTCCTCGTCGTCCTCGACCTCGGCGGCGGGCAGCAGCCGGGCCGCCTTGAGGTCGAGCAGGGTGGCGGCGACGACCAGGAACTCGGTCGCCGCGTCGAGGTCCCAGTCCGGCCCCATGGCGCGGATGTGGGCCATGAACTCGTCGGTGACCGTCGCCAGCGCGATCTCGGTGACGTCCATCCGGTGCTTGGCGATCAGGCTCAGCAGCAGGTCGAACGGGCCCTCGAAGTTGTCCAGCCGGACCCTGAAGCCGCCCTGCGGCCCGTCGCCCTCCGGCGCACCCGGTCCGGCCGCTCCAACGGCGGTCCGGTCGACGACGGGGATCTCGGGCGTACTCGGCATGACGGTCCATCTTCGCCCGTCCGCGCCGCCCGCCGCGCACCGGGGCCCACCGACACGCCGTACCGAACCGTCCCGGACCCCCTGCGGCCCCGCGGCCCCGCGGCCCCCGGGAGCGGGCTCAGCGCCCGCGCAGCCGCCGTACCAGGATGCTGGCCTCGCCGCGCTGCTCCAGGTCCGCCAGCACCACCGCGATGGCCTCCCGGACGATCCGGCCGCGGTCCACCGCCAGACCGTGCTCACCGCGCAGCACCAGCCGCGCGTGTTCGAGGTCCATCAGTTCTTCGGCGGACACGTACACGGTGATCTTCTCGTCGTGCCGCTCGCGCCCGCTCGGGCGGCGCGGGGCACTGCCCCGCGGACGCGGCCGCTCCTCGGCGGCACCCGGGTGCTGGCGCGGCGCCGGGGCCGCCGCACGGCCTCCCGGCGCGGCCTTGCCGGCCGCCGTCCCGGTGGCACCCTGGCCGCCCGGCTGCGCGGGCGCGGGCACGCCGGCCGCGCCCGGTCCGCCGATCGCGCGGCGCGGCGCGCGCCTCGCCACTGCCTGGTCCCCGACCGCCCCGTCGCCGCCGTCGGCGTGCTCGGGGCCCTCGCCGCCGGTGGCGCCGGCGCCGTCGACGCCCTCGGCGTCGTCCGCGTCACCGACGCCGTTGACCGCCCGCGCGGTCTCCGGTCTGGGCGCCTCGGCGGCCGAACGCGACGCGAGGGACGGCGACAGCGCCATCCCACCGGTGGTTCGGAACAGCTCGTCGGCACCCGGGAGACTCACTCGGCGGGGCGGCACCGGTCGAGCACCTCCCTGGCGAGCTGGCGGTAGGCGGCGGCACCGACCGAATTGGTCGCGTACGTCGTGATCGGTTCGCCGGCGACGGTGGTCTCCGGGAAGCGCACGGTCCGCCCGATGACGGTGTGGAAGACGTGGTCGCCGAACGCCTCGACGACGCGCGCCAGCACCTCACGGCTGTGCACGGTGCGCGAGTCGTACATGGTGGCGAGGATGCCGTCCAGCCGCAGCTCGGGGTTGAGCCGCTCGCAGACCTTCTCGATGGTCTCGGTGAGCAGCGCGACACCGCGCAGCGCGAAGAACTCGCACTCCAGCGGCACGATGACGCTGTGAGCGGCCGTCAGCGCATTGACCGTCAGCAGACCCAGCGACGGCTGGCAGTCGATGATGACGTAGTCGTAGTCGGGCAGCAGCGGCTTCAGGGCGCGCGCCAGCGCGGACTCCCGGGCCACCTCGCTGACCAGCTGCACCTCGGCGGCGGAGAGGTCGATGTTGGACGGCAGCAGGTCCATGCCCGGCACGGCCGTCTTCAGCAGCACCTCGTCGGCCGTCAGCCCGCGCTCCATCAGCAGGTTGTAGACCGTGACGTCGAGTTCCATCGGGTTGACGCCGAGGCCGACGGAGAGGGCGCCCTGGGGGTCGAAGTCGACGAGCAGCACGCGGCGGCCGTACTCGGCCAGCGCCGCGCCCAGGTTGATGGTCGACGTGGTCTTGCCGACGCCGCCCTTCTGGTTGCACATCGCGATGATCTGCGCGGGGCCGTGCTCGGCCACCGGCGCGGGGATCGGGAAGTAGGGCTGGGGGCGCCCGGTGGGGCCGATCCGCTCGCGACGCTGGCGGGCGGCGTCGGGGGCGAGCGTGGCCGCGTACTCGGGGTCCGGCTCGTACTCGGCGTCGGGGTCGTCGTAGGCGCCGTAGGCGAACTCGCCGTAGGCCAGGCCGTGGGCCGGCAGTTCGGCGTCGTAGTCGGTCACCGTGGTCACCTGTGCTGTGTTCTGGCGTGCTTCGAAAGTACGGAGAGCGACCGAGCCGACCTCGGCCGAGCCCACGGTGGGCTGCCTGGCCCCGGGCTCCTCAGTCGGCTGGCCGGCGGTGTGCGCCGCCAGTCCTGGCTGACCACCCCCGGGAGCAAATGTCGACTCATTCACAAGTCGTCTTACCTCCTTGGGCATCCAGGACTCTATGTCGATTCGTCAGCGTGGCAGCATGCCGACGGTTTGCGACTCTAGGCCGTTCAAGGCGTTCGCAGCAACACAATCCACGGTAGTGGGCAGGATGTGTCGACTATCAGGCAACCCTCTGTCAAGGGATGCGAAGGCCCCCGACTCCAAGGTTTCCGGGGTCGGGTGACACGACCGACGGAAATTGACGACAGAGCGACCCGCACCCCCCGCCCCCGACGTCACCACCGGATTCACCCCTCGTTCATGCGGGGACCGGGAGGCCTCGGTGACCCCCTGTGCACGGGCACGGCGAAGCCCCCGGCCCGGAGTGCACCGGGCCGGGGGCGACACGCGTCACGCTCAGGCGAGCACGGACTCCAGGGAGACCGACTCCAGGCCGAAGGCCTCGGCGACGGCGGCGAAGGTGATCTGGCCCTCGTGGACGTTCAGACCCTTGGCCAGCGCGGCGTCGCGGCGCAGCGCCTCCTTCCAACCGCGGTTGGCCAGCTCGACGACGTACGGCAGCGTCGCGTTGGTCAGCGCGTAGGTGGAGGTGTTCGGGACGGCGCCCGGCATGTTGGCCACGCAGTAGAAGACCGAGTTGTGGACCTGGAAGGTCGGCTCGGCGTGCGTGGTGGGGTGCGAGTCCTCGAAGCAGCCGCCCTGGTCGATGGCGATGTCGACGAGCACGGAGCCCGGCTTCATGCGGGAGACCAGCTCGTTGGTGACGAGCTTCGGGGCCTTGGCGCCCGGGATCAGCACGGCGCCGATGACCAGGTCGGCCTCGACGACGGCCTTCTCCAGCTCGAAGGCGTTGGACATGATGGCCTTGATCTTCGTGCCGAAGATCTTGTCGGCCTCGCGCAGCTTGTTGATGTCGCGGTCCAGCAGGGTCACGTCGTAGCCCATGCCGATGGCGATGGTGGCCGCGTGCCAGCCGGAGACGCCACCGCCGATGACGACGGCCTTGGCCGGGTGGGTGCCGGGCACGCCGCCGGGCAGGGTGCCGCGGCCGCCGGCCGGACGCATCAGGTGGTACGAGCCGACCTGCGGGGCCAGGCGGCCCGCGACCTCGGACATCGGGGCGAGCAGCGGCAGGGCGCCGTTGGCGAGCTGCACGGTCTCGTACGCGATGGCGGTGGTGCCGGAGGCGACCAGCGCGTCGGTGCCGGCCCGGTCGGCCGCCAGGTGGAGGTAGGTGAAGAGCGTCTGGCCCTTGCGCAGGCGGTGGTACTCCTCCGCGATGGGCTCCTTGACCTTCAGCACCAGGTCGGCGGTGGCCCACACCTCGTCGGCGGTGGGGAGGATGGTGGCGCCGGCGGCCACGTACTCCTCGTTCGGGATCGAGGAGCCGACGCCGGCGTTGTCCTCGATGTAGACCTCGTGTCCGTTGCGGACCAGCTCATGCACACCGGCAGGCGTGATGGCCACGCGGTACTCGTGGTTCTTGACCTCGCGGGGGATGCCGACCTTCACGGCTAAACACGTCCTCTTGCCATGGGGGTCCCTACCGGAGAAGACCGGCGGGCCGCGCGCACGGGGGAAGCCTCCGGAAGACACCGGGGCACGGATTGCTGCGCGCTGAGTCGAGTGTAATGAAGCCCAGGCGGCCTGTCAGCCTTCCAATGTGAATAAATCTGCCGGACGCATTGGCAGGTTCGTAGGCTTCCCTCGCGATCTTCCTACCAAAGCGGTGCCGACCGGGCATCTTCGACAATACTCCCGAAAAGCCCGCTACCACCCGGCCGAGACGCGTTCCCGCAGCTCCGCGAGGGCGGTGCCGACCGCCTCCCGGCCGTGCTCGTCGCCGAGCCTGCGCAGCACCGCGAGGGACGCCCGGTACTCGCGCTCGGCCTCGTCGAAGCGGCGCTGCGCGCTGTGCGCCTCGGCCACCCTGGCCAGCAGCCGGGCCTCGGCGGCCTGGTCGCCCATCGACTGCCGCAGGCCCAGCGCCCGGCCGTACCAGTCGGCGGCGCGCACCGCGTCGCCGAGCGCCCGGTGGCAGCCCGCCGCGCCCTCCAGCGCGCGGGCACAGAGCGCCTCGTCGTCAGCGGCCCTGGCGTGCTCCAGGGCGGCCCGGTAGTGACCGCAGGCCTGCTCCCAGCGGCCGGCGGCGGCCTGCAGGTCGCCCAGGTTGAGCAGGGCGGCGGAGGCCCGGCGCGGGCGGCCGTGCCGCTCGGCCACCGTCAGCACCAGTTCGTGCAGCTGGTGGAGGTCGGCCGGGGCGGCGGCGCCGGTCAGCGGCAGCGACCGGAGCAGGGCGGTGACCAGTCGGCCGGCCGAGCCGTCGAGGTCGCCCTGGCCGATCGCGTCGGCGACCGCGCCGAGAAGTACGTCACGTTCGCCGAGCAGCCACTGCCGGGCGTGCGCGGCGGACGTCAGCCGCAGCGGACCGGGCAGCGGATCGGGGCTCGGTCCGGCGGAGGGGTCCAGCAGCGCCCGGGCGGACTCGGTGAGCCGGACCAGCCGCTCCAGCAGCCGGGCCCGGGCCAGCTCGATCTCGGCGGGCCGGTCCTCCCGCGCGCGCAGCCGGACCAGCCGGGGGTGCAGCCGGCCCGGCACCCGGTAGCGGGCGGTGCCGTCGGCGGCCGGCGGCTCCACGGTGAGCAGCTCCCGCTCGGCGAGCGCCGCCAGCGTCCCGGCGGCCTCCGGAGCCGGGCAGCCGACCAGCGCGGAGGCGGTGCGCAGGTCCGCGCACTGGGCGGGGGCCAGGGTGAGCGCGCGCAGCATCCGGGCCTGCGCGGCAGGCAGGCCCGTGTAGGCGAGGGTGAACGCGCCGATCAAGGGGTCGTTGTCCGGCACCGGGACGGGCTCGGCGGGCTCCGGCCCGGGCCGCACCCAGGCGGCCGGGTCGCGGGCCGGCTCGGCCGGGGGCGCCACGGCCACGACCGGAGCGGGTACGGCGGCGCCCGGCTCCTGCGCGGCCCCCTTCCGCCGCCGGCCCGGCGCGTTCTTCGCCGACTTCGCGGACTTCGCCGCCGTCTCCGCCTTCGCGGGCTCCTCGGCCCTCTCCGCCTTCTCCGCCTTCTCGAACTTCGGCTCCGTACCGGGCTCCCCCGCGTCCCGGGCCGCCGACGAGGACGCCTCGGCGACGGCCCGTACCAGCTCCTTCGCCGCCTCCGTGACCGCCAGCTCCGGATTGCCGCGCAGCCGTCCCGCCATCAGCCGCAGCGCCGCCGGCTGGGACCCGCAGGCCTCCGCCAGGTCGGCCCCGCCGACCGGGTCGCAGCCGATCCGCGTCCCGCCGACGAGGTCCCCGAGCAGTTCGGCGGCCGCCGGGCGGTCCAGCCCGCCGAGGATGACCGGGTCGATGTCCTCGATCCCGGTGAGCGGCCCGGCCGTGGTGGCGAGCACCAGGCAGCCCGGCTCGTCCGCGAGCAGCGGCCACAGCTGCCCGGCGTCCCGGACGTCGTCCAGCAGCAGCAGGACCCGCCGCCCGGCCAGCGCCCCGCGCAGCGCGACGCAGGCCGGATCGTCCCGGCCGTCCTCGACGGCGGCGGGCAGCGGGACGCCCGCGGTGTCCGCGCCGAGCTGCTCCAGCAGTCTGCGGGCGACCCGGGCGGGCGGCACCCGGCTGCCGTCGGGCGCGGACAGCCGGGCGAAGAGCACGCCGTCGGGGTACTGGGCGGCGGCGGTGACGGCGAACCGCACGGCCAGCGCGGTGCGGCCCGACCCGGGCCGGCCGGCCAGCACCAGGACCGGGCTGCGGCCCTCCGCCGGGCGCGCGGCGGCGGCCCGCAGGGCGGCCAGTTCGGTGCGCCGGCCGACGAACAGGGCGGGGCCGACGGGCAGCCGGTCCAGCCCGGGAACGCGCTCGGCGGGCGCGCCGGCCCCGGCCTCCATCGTCACCGTCTTCCTCGCCACCCGTGCCACTCCCGACCTCGCCAGCGCTCACCGAAGGCGCCCCGCAGTGGACGCCCCGTCTGCGAAGCGTAGTTCGACCGTCCGCTCCGGCCGAGGTGACATCCGGTCGTACGAACCGGCGAATCACCCCGCCGGCCGAGCCGGGGCCTTCGGAGGGCCCGGGACCCGGGACGCCGGGCCCCGGGACGCCGCCCGGGCCCCCGGGGCACCCGGCCCCGGGACGCCGGGGCCTACGCGAAGGGCCGGGCGGGCCAGGGCGAGTCCGCCGGGCGCAGGGCGTCCAGGCCGCCCGGGCCGTGCAGGGCCGCGTAGAGCGCCAGGGTGCCGGTGATCAGGGTCGGGTTGTGCAGCCGCCCGGCGTGGATCAGCCGGACCAGCTCCTCCACCGGCACCCGCGCCGACTCCAGCTCCAGCTCCTCCCCGTGCGCCTCGTACCGCTGCCCCTCGGCCTCGGCGAGGTCGGTGGCCAGGAAGAGCCGCAGCGCCTCGTCCGTCCCGCCGGGCGAGGTGTAGAAGTCGACCAGCACCCGCCAGCTGCCCGCCTTGCAGTGCGCCTCCTCGTACAGCTCGCGCTGGGCGGCGTGCAGCGGGTTCTCGCCGGGGACGTCGAGCAGGCCGGCCGGCAGCTCCCAGAGGCGCTGGCGCACCGGGTGGCGGTACTGGCGCAGGATCAGCACCCGCTGCCGGTCGTCCAGGGCGAGGACGGAGACCGAGCCGGGATGGGTCTGGTAGTCGCGGCGGGCCCAGCTGCCGTCGGGCATCCGGACCTCCTCGCTGCGCACGCCGGTGACCCGGCCCTGGAACGGTGTGGTGCTCCCCCGGATCTCCCACTCCTCGGCCCGGTCGGCGACCTCGGCGGTGCTGCGCTCGTCCATCACGTCTCCCCTTTTCGTCAGTACGACACAATCTAACGCCGAACGGCGGCCCCGCAGGAATCGCGGGGCCGCCGTCCGATGGAACGCGGGTGACCTACTCGGCGTCGGCCGGGGCCGTCTTGATCTCGATCGCGGCCTTCACCAGACCCGCGAACAGCGGGTGCGGGCGGGTCGGCCGGGACTTCAGCTCCGGGTGGGCCTGGGTGGCCACCAGGTAGGGGTGCACCTCGCGCGGGTACTCGACGTACTCGACCAGGTCGCCCTTCGGGGAGAGGCCCGAGAAGACCAGGCCGGTCTTCTCCAGGTCGGCCCGGTAGGCGTTGTTGACCTCGTAGCGGTGGCGGTGGCGCTCCTCGACGTACTGCTCGCCGTGGTAGACCTCGCGGACGATCGAGCCCTCGGCGAGCTTGGCCGGGTACAGGCCCAGGCGCATGGTGCCGCCCAGGTCGCCCTTGCCGTCGACGATGGCCAGCTGCTCGGCCATGGTGGAGATCACCGGGTGCTTGGCGGCGGCGTCGAACTCGGTGGAGTTGGCCTCGGGCAGGCCGGCCAGGTTGCGGGCCGCCTCGATGACCACGCACTGCAGGCCCAGGCACAGGCCCAGCAGCGGGACGCGGTTCTCGCGGGCGTAGGTGATCGCGCCGACCTTGCCGTTGACGCCGCGGTCGCCGAAGCCGCCGGGGATGCAGATCGCGTCGACGTCACCGAGCTGCTCCTGCGCACCCTCGGGGGTCTCGCAGTCGTCGGAGGTGACCCACTTGATCTCGACCCGGGCGTTGTTGGCGAAGCCGCCGGCGCGCAGCGCCTCGGTCACCGACAGGTAGGCGTCCGGCAGGTCGATGTACTTGCCGACCAGCGCGACCTTGACGATGTGCTGCGGCTCGTGGACGCGGCGCAGCAGATCGTCCCAGGTGGTCCAGTCCACGTCGCGGAACGGCAGGTCCAGGCGGCGGACGACGTAGGCGTCCAGGCCCTCGCCGTGCAGCACCTTGGGGATGTCGTAGATCGACTTGGCGTCGATCGCGGCGACCACGGCCTCCTCGTCGACGTCGCACATCAGCGAGATCTTGCGCTTGATGGCCTGCGGGACCTCGCGGTCGGCGCGCAGCACGACGGCGTCGGGCTGGATGCCGATGTTGCGCAGCGCGGCGACGGAGTGCTGGGTCGGCTTGGTCTTCAGCTCGCCCGAGGGGCCGATGTAGGGGAGCAGGGAGACGTGCACGAAGAAGACGTTGTCCCGGCCGACCTCGTGGCGGACCTGGCGGACGGCCTCCAGGAACGGCAGCGACTCGATGTCGCCGACGGTGCCGCCGACCTCGGTGATCACCACGTCGACGTCCTCGGTCGCCATCCGGCGGATCCGGGACTTGATCTCGTTGGTGATGTGCGGGATGACCTGGACGGTGTCGCCCAGGTACTCGCCGCGGCGCTCCTTGGCGATGACGGTCGAGTACACCTGGCCGGTGGTGACGTTGGCCGAGCCGTGCAGGTTGGTGTCCAGGAACCGCTCGTAGTGACCGATGTCGAGGTCGGTCTCGGCGCCGTCGTCGGTGACGAAGACCTCACCATGCTGGAACGGGTTCATGGTGCCCGGGTCCACGTTGAGGTACGGGTCGAGCTTCTGCATCGTGACGCGCAGGCCGCGGGCCTTGAGCAGGGCACCGAGGCTGGAGGCGGTGAGGCCCTTGCCGAGCGACGAGGCGACACCCCCGGTGACGAAGAGGTGCTTGGTCGTCACGGCGCGGCCGTTCGATGCCTTGCCGGAATGGGGCTGTGCCAAGAGGGGGCTCCCGTGGGTCGCGAGTCGAAGGT
Organism: Kitasatospora sp. NPDC057965; assembly: GCF_042887135.1. Taxonomy (NCBI): domain Bacteria; kingdom Bacillati; phylum Actinomycetota; class Actinomycetes; order Kitasatosporales; family Streptomycetaceae; genus Kitasatospora; species Kitasatospora sp. NPDC057965. The sequence continues at coordinate 19,616 of NZ_JBHVPZ010000029.1, read as the reverse complement.
GACGTGGTGGGAGGCTCGCGGCTCGCCGTCCCGACGAGGGAGGCGGTGCGGGGGCACGGCGCCCGGAGGTCGTCGGTTCGGCCGGTCCGGGGCGTTTGATCCCACCGGTCCACGGGATACCAGGGTAACAGTGCCCCGGCCCGAACGCGTTCCGGGCCGCCCCCGCGCGGCGGCGGGCGCCCGGTTTCCCGGGCCGGATCCGCCGGGACGCTCCCGGGGCGTACGCCGGGCGCGCCACCGGCGCACCACCCGGCGCAGACGCCACACGCGTCGCACCACCGGCCCGAGCGGGCCACTCCCGATGGCCCGGATCGGCTCGGGCGGGCCATCGCCGGATCCCCACTTCGTGCCATCCGGAGCTGATCCTTCCGAGCCATCCTGGCGGCCTCCCCCGCGATGCGCGGTATTTCCGCCGAAATGCGGCGCCACACCGCGCTGCGCCCGCGTGCTTCGCCCCTTTCGTCCGTCGTAAGCTGCTCGGACGCATCGCCGACAACATGAGCCGCGGAGGGCGTGGGAGGGTCAGGAACCTCTCGGTCCCCGATGCGCGACCGGACCTCCCCGTTATTTCCCGCTCCCCCACCCACCCAGAGGCTCGATCGAGCCCTCGCGGACACTCCAGCAAGGCCCGCCACCACCCGACGGAGGGCCGGACGTCCCGGGGTGGCACCGGTCCCGCCGTACCCGCAGGCTCCCCCTCGGATCGCCGATGCGTCGTGACCACATTGCGAACTGGAGATCACGTGGCCGGCCGTATCGAGGACTACGCACTCATCGGGGACATGCAGACCGCCGCCCTCGTCAGCAGGGACGGCGCGGTGGACTGGCTCTGCCTGCCCCGATTCGACTCGCCGGCGGTCTTCGCCGGACTGCTCGGCACCGACGAACACGGCTTCTGGCGAATCGGCCCCGCCGAGGCGGTGGCCGCCGAACTGCCCTCCCCCGCCACCGAAGCGGTCCCCGCCGACCCGACCACCGCCGGCCCGACCGCCGACGACCCGCGGATCCCGCCGACCGCCGCCGCCCCCGCCCTGCCGGCCGACCGCCGCCGCTACCGGGGCGACTCGCTGATCCTGGAGCAGGAGTGGGACACCCAGGGCGGCACCGTCCGGGTGATCGACTTCATGCCGCCCCGCCCGCTCGCCGGCAAGGACGCCGTCCCGCAGGTGATCCGGATCGTCGAGGGCGTGGCCGGCACCGTCCGGATGCGCTCCGCGCTGCGGATGCGGTTCAGCTACGGCCGGATCGTGCCCTGGGTGCACCGGGTCGAGCAGCCCGACGGCGGCCACCGCACCGTCGCCGTGGCCGGCCCCGACTCGGTCTGGCTGGACGGCCAGGCCGACACCTACGGCCGCAACCTCACCACCTACGCCGACTTCACCGTCTCGGCCGGCGAGCGGATCGCCTTCGCGCTCACCTGGCAGGCCTCCCACCTGGAGCCGCCCAAGGCCCCGGACGCCGAGGAAGTGCTCGACGCCACCGCCGACTTCTGGCACGAGTGGGTCGGCCAGTGCACCTACCAGGGCCCCTACCGGGAGTCCGTGATCCGCTCCCTGATCACCCTCAAGGGCCTCACCTACGCCCCCACCGGAGGCATCGTCGCCGCCCCGACCACCTCACTGCCCGAGGACATCGGCGGCGAGCGCAACTGGGACTACCGCTACACCTGGCTGCGCGACGCGGCGATCACCCTCTCCTCGCTGCTGCGCACGGGCTACCGCGAGGAGGCCCGGGCCTGGCGCGAGTGGCTGCTGCGCGCGGTGGCCGGCGACCCGGAGAACCTGCAGATCATGTACGGCATCGCCGGCGAGCGCGAGCTCACCGAGTCCTCGCTGGACTGGCTGCCCGGCTACGAGGGCTCCCAGCCGGTGCGGATCGGCAACGGCGCGGCCGGCCAGCTCCAGCTGGACGTCTACGGCGAGGTCGTCGAGGCGCTGCACCTGGCCCACATGACCGGCCTGGTCCGCAACGACCACGCCCACCACCTCCAGCTGCGGCTCATCGAGTACCTGGAGGAGCACTGGCAGGAGCCGGACGAGGGCATCTGGGAGGTGCGCGGCCCGCGCCGGCACTTCGTGCACTCCAAGGTGATGGCCTGGGTGGCCGTCGACCGCACCATCAAGCTGCTGGAGCAGACCCCCGAGGACGCCCCGGACGGCGGCCACCTGGAGCGCTGGCGCGAGCTGCGCGAGACCATCCACCGGGACGTCTGCGACAAGGGCTACGACCCGGAGCGCAACACCTTCACCCAGTACTACGGCGGCAAGGAGCTGGACGCCTCGCTGCTGCTGATCCCCCAGGTCGGCTTCCTGCCGCCGGACGACAAGCGCGTGATCGGCACCATCGAGGCGATCCAGCGCGAGCTCTCCACCGAGGACGGCTTCGTGATGCGCTACCCGACCCACGACGAGACCGGTAACAACGTCGACGGCCTCAGCGGCCACGAGGGCGCCTTCCTGGCCTGCTCGTTCTGGCTGGCCGACGACCTCGCGATGATCGGCCGGGTGCAGGAGGCACGCGAGCTGTTCGACCGGCTGCTGGCGCTGCGCAACGACCTCGGGCTGCTCGCCGAGGAGTGGGACCCGCGGCTCAAGCGGCAGGTCGGCAACTTCCCGCAGGCGTTCAGCCACGTGCCGCTGATCGACACCGCGCTGCGGCTGACCGCCTGCGGCGGCGCCTACCTCTCCGCCCAGCCGGACGGCTCGGCCGCCGACCGGGCCGGCGAGCAGGCCACCGTCTGACGGCGGAAAGGGCCCGCACCGGTCGGTGCGGGCCCTCAACCTCGTACGTGCTCCCGACGGAACTCCGATCAGCTCACCGGACGGTGGCGGGTCGGAGCACCGCACGGCCCCGTGGCGCGACGGGTCAGTTCCAGACCATGCCCTTGAAGTAGCCGCCGGTGCCGCGCTCGTAGTAGTGGCTGCCGTAGAGGCCGCCGACGCACTTGCTCTTCGTCTCGGTCGGGTTGGTGGGGAAGGAGCCGACCAGCACGCCCGTGTCGGCGTCCCACAGCTCCGCACGGCCCCAGTACGACAGTGCCTTGTGCGTACCCGAGAAGCAGACCTCGTGGTTGCTGTTGGACCCGATGCTGGCGGAGGTGCAGATACCGCCCCAGCTCTCGCACGTCGCGTTGGCGGCACTCGCCGAGGAGGCGCTGAACAGCCCGAACGCCGCCACCGCAGCGGTGGCCGCGACCACCTGGACGATCCTCTTCTTCAGCATGTTTCCGACTCCGTTCGTTCGATGTCCTGTTGTGGTCCGTCGGACTTCACCGCCCGGACACGACTTCGAGATTAGGAAGCGGGCGTTCGTACAGATGTGCGCTCCGCGCGGGGATCCTCGACGTTCGGCGCGATGGCCCCGGCGAGGCTCAGCCCCCGGAACTCGGTGGGAGTGAGCCCGTAGGCCTGGCGGAACGTCCGGCTGAAGACGGTCGCGCTGCTGAACCCCCAGCGAGCGGCGATCACCTGCACCGGGTACGTGTGGAGCCGGGTGCTCCCGAGGTCCTCGCGACAGCGCTCCAGCCGCCGGCGGCGGATCCAGGCGTGGACGGTGTCCGGCTGCGCATCGTGCGAGCGGAACAACTGGTGGAGGCTGCGCAGCGAGATGTTGTGCCGCGCGGCGATGGCGCCCGGGGTCAGCTGCGGATCGCCGAGGTTGTCCTCGATGAAGGAGCGGACGCGCTCCACCAGCACCCGGGCCCGGACCTCGGCGGGCAGCTGCCCTGCGGCGTCGAGCCGCTGGGCGAGCAGGGCTCCGGCGAGTTCCGCCGCGACCGCGCCCAGCCTGCGCAGCTCCGCCACCTCGCAGCCGTCGCCGTGCGCCTCCAGGCAGTCGAGGAAGTTCGTCAGCACGGCCGCGACCCCGCTTCCGCCGGCGAGCCGCCCGGCCAGCAGTCGTTCCAGGCGCCGGCCGGGCAGCGGGAGCAGGGTGTGCGGGAACTGCAGCATCGTCAGCCGGACCGGGCCGGGTCCGGGCAGGATCCGGGTGTCGGACGGGCGCGAGGTGTCCCAGAGCACGAACTCGCCGGCCCCGATCCGGTTCTCGTTGCCCGACTGGGACAGCACCGCGGCGCCCCCGCGGATCAGCGCCAGCTGGTACTGCTCCGGGTCACCGCGCCGGATCAGGGCCGGTGTCCGCCGCGAGCGCAGCGGTGAGAAGGCGAACCGGGCCATTCGCACCGATCCCAGGTCCAGCATCTCGGCCTCGGCGCGGAACTCGGCGGACGGTTCCGGGCTCATCACCGTCGGCATCACCGTCGGCATCACCGTCTGCGCGACCGTGTCGTTGAACCAGTCGAACCGTTCGCCCGGCCGCACGGTTTCCGGCAGCAAGGAAATCCACATACCGCTTTCCCCCCGAAAAGTGGATGACGGGGACTCACGTCCCACGCGGAACGCCGTTCCGCCGGGGGGCATCGTGCCACCGAAGAGCGCTCTCCCGGGGGAGGCCGACGCGGTGTGTTCCGGCCGTGTCGGCGCCGGGCCCCGGGGCCTACCGGTTGCGCTGCACCAGTTCGTCGTAGGTGCTGAGCACCTGGGCGACGGTGGCGGCCTCGTCCGGCCAGGTCTCCGCCTGCTGCCGGCCGGCCGCCACCAGGCGCTCGCGGCGCGCCGGGTCGGCCAGCAGCTCGCGCACCGCCCGGCCGAGCGCGGCCGGGTCCCCGGACGGGACCAGCACGGCGGCGTCGCCGACCAGTTCCGGGATGCCGCCGACGGCCGTGGCGACCACCGGCACGCCCGCCCGCATCGCCTCCTGGACCACCAGCGAACGGGCCTCCCAGCGGCTGGAGACCACCAGCACGTCGGCGGCGGCCAGCAGGTCGGGCACGTCGGTGCGGTAGCCGAGCAGCCGCACCGGCAGCTTCTCGGCGGCCACCCGCTCGCGCAGCCCGGCGGCCTCCGGGCCGTCCCCGGCGACCACCAGCAGCGGCTGCGGGGACAGCGTGGACAGCTCCCGGGTCGCGTCCAGCAGCACCCCGAACGCCTTCTGCGGGACGAGCCGGCCGGCCGCCAGGACCACCGGGCGGTCCGGCCCCGCGCCGAGCAGCGCGGCCCGGGCCCGGGCCCGCTCCAGCCGGCCCTCGGGCATCGGCGGGGCGGCGACCGGGCCGAGCCGGGCGTCCGTGGCGCCGAGCTCCCGCGCCCGGGCCACCAGGTCCGAGGAGGCGCCGAGCACGAGGTCGGCGGCGCGCGCCACCCGGCGCTCCATCAGCCGCTGGAGCCGGCGCTCCATGCCGGTGGCGAGCAGCGCGTGGTGCGCGGTGACCACCAGCGGCGTCTCCGGACGCAGGCCCGGGAAGCGGCCGGCGGTGCGCAGCGCGAGGTCGGACAGCAGCGCGGCGCGCAGGCCGTGGGCGTGCACCACGTCGGCGCCGGTGAAGGCGCGGCGCAGCTCGCCGATGGCGGTGGCGTCGCTGCGGGCGCCCGCCGTCGGGGTGATGTCGACGAGGTGGAACCGGGCGCCGGTGCGGGAGAAACCGAACAGCGCGTCCGCGTCGGCGGGGGCGCAGACCGTGACGGTCACTCCGTGCGCGACCAGGCCCTGTGCCAGCGAGCGCACATGCGCACCGATGCCGCCGGTACTGGCGGCCAGGACGAGGACCACGTGCAGCTGCCCCGGTTCGGGGGTGGCCGCGGCGGCCCGGGCGGCGGAATGGTCCACGTCGTCTCGCATCCGACTCGATCAGCTACGCGCGCCCCGGGCGGGGGTTTCCCGCCGGCGGCGCTCGGGACAGGGAGGCCAGTGTCCAGCGGCCACCATGCCAGGTCGGCGGCCCTCTTGGACAGTCGGCGCCCCCGGTGGGGCGCGTCGTGGCCGGTCCGCGAGGGCCGCCCCCGCGGACCGGCTCCGGGCCGGGGCCGGAACGGTTGCGGGCTAGCGCCTGCGGGGGGAGCGGGCGGCGGCGAGCAGTTCCTCGGCGTGCGCCCGGCCGAGCTCGGAGTCCTCCAGGCCGGCCAGCATCCGGGAGAGCTCGCGCACCCGCTCCTCGTCGTTGAGCACCTTGACACCACTGCGGGTCACGGTGCCGTCGTTGGTCTTCTCGACCACCAGGTGGCGGTCGGCGAAGGCCGCCACCTGCGGAAGGTGGGTGACCACGACGACCTGGGCGCTCTCGGCCAGCTTGGCGAGCCGGCGGCCGATCTCGACCGCGGCCTTGCCGCCGACGCCCGCGTCCACCTCGTCGAACAGGTAGGTGGGGACGGGGTCCGCGCCGGCGAAGACCACCTCGACGGCGAGCATCACCCGGGACAGCTCGCCGCCCGAGGCGCCCTTGGCGATCGGCCGGGGCTGGGCACCCGGGTGCGGGGCCAGCAGCACCTCGACCTCGTCCACGCCGTGCGGGCCGTAGGCGACGGTGCGGCCCTCGATCTCGATCCCGGACAGGTCGTCGACCTGGCTGATCGCGAAGGTGACCCGGGCGTGCGGCATGGCCAGCTCGGCGAGTTCTGCGGAGACGGCCTGCGCGAAGCGTCCGGCGGCGCCCTGCCGGGCCGCCGACACCTCCGCCGCGAGGTCGGCCAACTCGGCGCGCAGCAGGGTCTCCTGGGCGCCGAGCTCGTCGATCCGGTCGTCGTCCCCGTCCAGCTCGGCGAGCCGCGCGGCTCCGGTCTCGGCCCAGGCGATCACCTCGGCGAGGGTGTTCTCCGGGCCGCCGTACTTGCGCAGCAGCTGGGCCAGGACGGCCCGGCGGTCCTCGACGGCGGCCAGGCGCACCGGGTCGGCGTCCAGGTCGTCGGCGTAGCCGGCCAGGTCGCCGGCGACGTCGGCGAGCAGGTAGCCCACCTCGTTCAGCCGGTCGGCGAGGGCGGCGAGCCGCTCGTCGTGGTGGCGGACGGCGTCCAGGGCGCGGCGGGCCTGGCCGAGCAGGGTGCCCGCGTCCAGCGCCTCCGGGTCGGCCGGGTCGCCGGCCAGCGCGGCGTGCGCCAGGGTGGCGGCGGAGGAGAGCGCGTCGGCGTGGCCGAGCCGCTCGGCCTCGGCGGACAGCTCCTCGTCCTCGCCGGCCACCGGCTCGGCGGCGGCGACCTCGTCGAGGCCGAAGCGCAGCAGGTCGGCCTCCTGGGCGCGCTCACGGGCCCGGGTGGTCAGCTCCTCCAGGGTGGCGGAGACCTCGCGCAGCCGCCGGTGGACCTCGCGGTAGCGGGCCAGCGGCTCGGCCACGGACTCGCCCGCGTACCGGTCCAGGGCGCCGCGCTGGCGGGCCGGGCGCAGCAGCCGCTGCTGGTCGGTCTGGCCGTGCACGGCGATGAGGTCCTCGCCGAGTTCGGCGAGCAGGCCGACCGGAACGGACCGGCCGCCGACGTGGGCGCGCGAGCGCCCCTCGGCGGAGACGGTCCGGCTGATCAGCAGCGCGCCGTCGTCCAGTTCCGCGCCGGCCTCCACGGCCCGGGCGGCCACCGGCGAGCCGGCGGGCAGTTCGAGGCGCCCCTCGACGACCGCGCGGGCGCTGCCGTTGCGCACCAGGCCCGGGTCGGCGCGCCCGCCGAGCAGCAGGCCGAGGCTGGTCACCACCATGGTCTTGCCGGCGCCGGTCTCGCCGGTCACGGCGGTGAAGCCGGGGGCCAGCTCGACGACCGCGTCGTCGATGACCCCAAGATCCCGTATCCGCATCTCGTCCAACACGGAGACGACCTTACGAGGTTCCGCCCCCGCCGCGCGACGAGCGACAACGGCGCGCGGCAACTCCGTGCCGCGAAGTTCATCCGTTCCGGGAGTCCGCGGCCGTGGTTCCCCGGCCCCCGACGGGGCCTGCGACGGGCGCCGCGCCGGAGCCCGGGGCGGGAACCGTGCACCAGGGCAGGAAGAACTGCGCGAGCGGGCCGATGGCCAGCGCGTAGGCGACGGTGCCCACCCCGACCGTGCCGCCGAGCAGGACGCCCGCGGCCAGCACGGTCAGCTCGATGCCGGTGCGGATCAGCCGCAGCGAGCGGCCGGTGCGCCGGTGCAGGCCGGTCATCAGGCCGTCGCGCGGGCCCGGGCCGAGCCGGGCGCCGATGTAGAGGCCGGTGGCCAGGCCGTTGAGCACGATCGCGCCGACCATCAGGGCGATCCGCGCCGGCAGTGCCCCGGGGGCGTCGACGACGCGCACGGTGGCGTCCATCGCGGCGCCGATCACCAGCACGTTGGCGACCGTGCCGAGGCCCGGCCGCTGGCGCAGCGGTATCCACAGCAGCAGCACCAGCGCGCCGCAGATGGTCACCCAGGCGCCCACCGAGAGCCCGACGGTGCCCTGCAGGCCCTGGTGGAAGACGTCCCAGGGGTCCAGGCCGAGTCCGGAGCGGAGCATCAGGCCCATGCTGGCCCCGTAGAGGGCGAGGCCGACGAACAGCTGCGGCACCCGGCGGCCCAGCGCGTGGGTGTCGCCCAGCACGCGGACGGCGAGACCCGGCCGCCCGGGAGCTGCGGCGGACGGGGAGGAGGACAGCGACGGGGACGGGGACGGGGACGGGGACGGGCGGGTGCTCGCGGGGGTGGCCATGGAATCTCCGGCAGGTGGTGCTGCACCATCGCGACACACGGCCCCGATGGTGGCGGACTCGATGGCCGCCCTGCCATGATGGCCAGGCCAATACGGCCCACGACAGGGCCAATCCCCAGCAAGTGGACTGATGAGCCTTGGCCGACTGGCAGACCACCGTGACGTCCCCGGCGCTCGCCCGGCTGCTCTCCACCGCGCGGCTGCCCGATCCCCCCGGCGCCGCCCGCCGCCCCGCCTACCGCACGCTGGCCGCGCAGGTCCGGCTGCTGGTCTCCGAGGGCCGGCTGCCGGTCGGCGCCCGGCTGCCCGCCGAACGCGAGCTGGCCCTCGCCCTGCGGCTCAGCCGCACCACCGTGGCCACCGCCTACGAGGCCCTGCGGGCGGACGGGTACCTGCGCAGCCGCCGCGGCTCCGGCAGCTGGACCGCGCTGCCCGAGGGCTCGGCCCCGCCCAGCGACGCCCTGCACCCGGTGCCGCCGGACGAGCAGGGCCGCGTCCTGGACCTCGGCGTCGCCGCGCTGCCCGCACCGCAGCCCTTCCTCTCGACCGCCGCCGCCCGCGCCGTCGAGCAGCTGCCCGCGTACGCCGCCGGGCACGGCCACTACCCCACCGGCGTCCCGGTGCTGCGCGAGGCGGTGGCCCGCCGCTTCACCGAGCGCGGACTGCCGACCACCCCCGACCAGATCCTGATCACCATCGGCGCGATGGGCGCCCTGCACCTGGTGCGCCAGGTCCTGCTCGGCCGCGGCGACCGGGTCGCCGTCGAGGCACCCAGCTACGCGCACACCCTGCAGGCCCTGCGGCTCGCCGAGGCCCGGCTGGTGCCCGTCCCGCTCACCCGCGGCTTCCACTGGGACCTCGCCGAGTGGCGGAGGGTGCTGAGCGGGGCCGCGCCCAAGGCCGCCTACGTGGTCCCCGACTTCCACAACCCCACCGGCGCGCTGATCGACGAGGAGCAGCGGCGCGAGCTGCTCGCCGCCGCCCGCTCCGCCGGCACCGTCGTGCTGGCCGACGAGACCACCGCCGAGCTCGGCTGGGGCCTGCCCGAGGGCGTCACCCCGCCCCGCCCCACGGCCGCCCTGGACCGCGCCGCCCAGGTGGTCACGGTCGGCTCGGCCGGCAAGCTGCTCTGGGGCGGCCTGCGGATCGGCTGGGTGCGCGCCGCGCCCGCCCTGGTCCGCCGGCTGGCCGGCGCCCGGGTCTACAGCGACGTCGGCGCGCCGGTCCTGGACCAGCTGATCGCCGCCGAGCTGCTGACCACGCACCTCCCGGCGGTCCGCGCCCACCAGCTGACCCGGCTGCGGGACACCGCCGAGGCGCTGGACGCCGCCCTGCGGGAACGGCTGCCGCACTGGCGGTTCACCGTGCCGCCGGGCGGGCTGTCGCTCTGGGTCGGCACCGGCGGGGTGTCCGGGGCGGCCCTGGCCCGGGCCGGCGAACGCGCCGGGGTCCGGATCGCCGCCGGGAACCGGTTCGGCTCCGACGGCGCGTTCGAGCACCACATCCGGATCCCGCTCACGGTGGCCGCCCCGGCCGTGCCGGACGCCGTCCGCCGGCTGGCCGAGGTCGCCGCCCGGGCCGAGCAGGAGGGCCGCTGGCAGGGCGCCGACGACACCCAGCCCCTGGCGGTCTGACGGGTCCGGCGGACCGTCGGGGGCTGTCGGACCGTCGGACCGTCAGGCTGTCGGACGGCCGAACGGTCGGACCGTCAGGCTGTCGGACGATCGAACGGTCGGGCCGGGTCGGTCAGTGGCTGTCCGTGCGGCCGCGCCACCCGGTCACCGGGAGCGCGAACTTCGCCACCAGCCGGTCGGTGAACGGCGCCCGGTGCAGCCGGGCCAGCCGCACCGGCGTCTGCCCCCGGCGAACCTCCACCCGCGCCCCGGCGGGCAGTTCCACCGAACGCCGGCCGTCGCACCAGAGCACCCCGTGCGGGGTCTTCGGCTGCACCTCCACCGCCAACACCGAGTCCGGCGAGGTCACCAGCGGCCGGGCGAACAGCGCGTGCGCGCTGATCGGCACCATCAGCAGCGCCTCCACCTCCGGCCAGACCACCGGCCCGCCGCCGGAGAACGCGTACGCGGTCGACCCGGTGGGCGTCGCGCACACCACCCCGTCGCAGCCGAAGTTGGAGACCGGACGGCCGTCCACCTCGGTCACCACCTCCAGCATCCGCTCCCGGGAAGCCTTCTCTATCGAGGCCTCGTTGAGCGCCCAGTCGTGGTGCACCACGTCGCCGTTGGTGCGGACGATCACATCGAGGGTCATCCGCTCCTCGACCTCGTAGTCGGCGTCGACAACCCGCTCGACCACCACCGCCAGGTCGTCCCGCTCGGCCTCGGCCAGGAAGCCGACCCGGCCCAGGTTGATGCCGAGCATCGGCAGGCCGTGCTCGCGCGCCAGCTCGGCGCCACGCAGCAGCGTCCCGTCCCCGCCCGCGACCAGGATCAGCTCACAGCCGTCCGCCGCCCCCGGACCCCCGGCGACCGTCTCCACCCCGTCCGGCAGGTCCAGGTCGACCGCCTCGGCGGCCAGCAGTCTGATCCGGATCCCCGCCTTGAGCAGACCGTGCACCAGTCCTTCGACGCTGCGCAGGGCCGCCTCACGGCCCGTGTGAGCGATCAGGAAGACCGTACGTTCATCACTCATGCCCGCTGCCCTCTCCCTACGCCGTCCGGGTCCCCGTCGGCCCGGTACGGCCGCGCCACCCAGCATGACGGACCGGACGTCCGCAGAGCACCCTATCGGGGGCCTTCGGCAACAGCCCGGTCCACATCCGCCAGGTCCAGCGGCGGCGCGTCCCGGCGCATCCACAGGAAGTACTCGACATTTCCGGACGGCCCGGGCAGGGGGCTCGCGGTGACCGCCCGCACGCCCAGTCCGAGCTCCCACGCCTGCCCCGCCACCTGGCGCACCATCTCGGCGCGCAGCTGCGGGCTGCGCACCACCCCGCCGCTGCCCAGCCGCTCCTTGCCGATCTCGAACTGCGGCTTGACCATCAGCACCAGGTCCGCGTCCTCGGCGGCGCAGCCGGCCAGCGCGGGCAGCACCAGGCCCAGCGAGATGAACGACAGGTCGCCGACCACCAGGTCGACCGGGGTGCCGCCGATCATGTCCAGGGTCAGCTCGCGGACGTTGGTGCGGTCCATCACGGTGACCCGCTCGTCGCTCTGCAGCGACCAGGCCAGCTGCCCGTAGCCGACGTCCACCGCCAGCACGTGCGCGGCGCCGGAGCGCAGCAGCACATCGGTGAACCCGCCGGTGGACGCGCCCGCGTCCAGCGCCCGGCGGCCCTCGACGACCAGGCCCTGCGGGACGAACGCCGCGAACGCCCCGGCGAGCTTGTGGCCGCCGCGCGAGACGTAGTCGGGGTCGTTCTCGTCCTTGGCCACCACGACCGCCGCCGAGGTCTCCACCTGGGTGGCCGGCTTGGTCGCGGTGGTCCCGCCGACGGTCACCCGGCCGGCCGCGATCAGCTCGGAGGCGTGCTCCCGCGACCGGGCCAGCTTGCGGCGGACCAGCTCCGCGTCGAGTCGGCGTCGTGCCACTGCCACTGGTGTTTCAGCTCCTACGGATGGTTGTGCTTCGCCCGGTCAGTCCCGGTCGAGGGCGGCCAGCGTGTCGGCCAGCCGCCGATGGACATCTTCGTACACGGCGACGTGCGCGTCGGTGGGCACCCCGTCCAGCGCCTCCAGCCGGGCCAGGCCGGCGTCCACCTCGGGGTGACCGGTCGGGCTCAGGTCGACGCCCAGCGGCAGCGGCTCGCCGGTGCCGGGAACGGGCAGGGGGACGATCTCCTGGAGGGGGTCCGGCACGGGCCCGGCCGGGTTCTCGGGATCAGGCATCGGGCTTCTTCGTGGTGGTCCGGCGGACGGTGGTCTTCCTGGTCGCGGTCCGCTTGGCGGGCGGCTGGTCCTGACCGGCGGCCTCCGCGGTCTTCTTCGCGGCGGTGGTCCGCTTGGCGGTCGCGGTCTTCTTGACGGCCGTCTTCTTCACGGCCGCCTTCTTCGCGGGCTTCGCGGGCTGCTCCTGCGCCGCCGTCCGCTTCGCGGCGGCCGGCTTCTTCGCCGCGGCCTTCTTCGCCGGAGCCGGGGCCGGAGCCGGGGCTTCCGGCGTCTCCGGAGCCGCGGACACCACCGGAGCGGCCGGCGGCACCGGCGGGTCGACCTCCACCGGCTCGTCCACCGCTATCCGCTCCGCCTCCGCCGAGCCCGCCGTCTCCCGCTCCCAGCCGTCCTCGAACAGCCCGCCGGCCCGGGGCGCGGGCGCGGCCGGCGCGGCCCCCTCCCGGCCCGCCGCGTCGTCCTCCTCGACCTCGCGCAGCTTGTTCTCCAGGTAGGCCAGCACCACGCCCACCTTGGTCACCTGGTCGCCGACCCGCTCGAAGGCCTTCTCGACCTCACCGCGCGCCACCCCCACCGCGAGGTCCACCCCGGCCCGGCCGGCGGTCACCGCCTCCTCGGCCAGCGTCTGGAGCGACCGCGCCGACGGCGGGAACTGCCCGCCCAGCCGGCGCTCCACCTCGGCGACGTCGATCCCGCCCTTCTCCAGCAGACCGGCCGCCGTCCCGACGACCCGCTTGCCGACCTCCTCCACCAGCACGGCCGCGGCCGCCACCGCTCCTCGCACCGTCCTCGGCAGCATCCGGGTGCCTCCCATTCGCCTGCGCGCATCGTTCCGTCGCCTCGACGCCCGGACGGATCCGGGCATCCCACGGACGACGCTACCGCCAAACACGTCCTGCGGTACCGTGGCCCGGCAGTCACGGCCGCCGGGCCCGGCCGTCCGGCCGCAACGCCGCGGCCCGTCGAAGGAGGGGATCCGCCGCCATGGCCGACGCCGAGGAGTGCCGCGAGGCACTGGAGCAGCTCAGCCGCAACCTCGCCAAGGCCACCGGTGACGTCCGCAAGGCCGCCGAGCTGGACCGCTCGCTCAGCTGCCGGATCACCGACCTCGACCTCACCTTCACCGGGCGACTGCGCGAGGGCAGCATCCAGGACCTCGAAGAGGCCCCCGGCAGCCCCGCCGGGAAGGCCGACATCCGGCTCACCATGAGCAGCGACGACCTGCTCGCCCTGGTCGGCGGCCGGCTCAACTTCGCGTCCGCCTGGGCGACCGGACGGGTCAGGCTGGAGGCCGGCTTCCGCGATCTGCTGCGGCTGCGCACCCTGCTCTGACCCGACCGGTCCCCGGTTCTCCCCGGGCTCTCCCGGGATTCTCCCGGGGTTTCTAGAACCCCAGCTCGGCCAGCGTCTTCCGGCCGTCCACCGGCTCGCCGTTCGCGTCCAGCGCCGTCCACGCCGCCGCGCAAAGCGCCCGCAGCCCGTCCCAGCGGTCCGCCCCGACACCCTCCAGCCGCAGCACGCCGTCCTGCGCCGCCGCGACGAACCCGCCGCAGGCGAACCCGCCGTCCGGGCGCGCCGTGACCGGCGCGTGCCCGGTCAGCAGCCCCCGCAGGTCCTCCGCCAGATAGGTCGGCCGGTGCTCGGCCGGGGCCGCCAGCAGCTGCGCCGCCGTCGTCACCCCGGTGAAGACCAGCAGGCTGTCCACGCCGCCGTTGAACGCGCCCTCGATGTCGGTGTCCAGCCGGTCGCCGACCACCAGCGGCCGCTTCGCGCCCGTCCGCAGCACCGTCTCCCGGTGCATCGGCGGCAGCGGCTTGCCCGCCACCTCCGGCTCCACCCCGGTCGCCGCCCGGACGGCCGCCACCAGCATCCCGTTGCCCGGCGCTATGCCGCGCGCGGTCGGCACCGTCACATCGGTGTTGGACGCCACCCACGGCAGCCCCGACTGCACCGCGTAGGAGGCCTCCGCCAGCTGTGCCCAGCCCACCGAGGCGTCGAAGCCCTGGACCACCGCCAGCGGCTCCTCGGCCAGCGTCCGGACGGTGACCAGGCCGCGCTCGGCCAGCGCCTCCTCCAGCCCCAGACCGCCCACCACCAGCACCTTCGCCCCGGCCGGCAGCTTCTCGGCGAGCACCCGGGCCGCCGCCTGCGCGGAGTTGATCACATCCGCCGGCTCGGCCGGCACGCCCAGCTCGGTCAGGTGCGCGGCCACCACCCGGGGCGGGCGGGAGGCGTTGTTGGTCACGTACGCCAGCCGCATCCCGGCCGCGCGGGCCGCCGCCAGCGCGTCCACGGCGTGGTCGATGGCGTTCGGTCCGGCGTACACCACGCCGTCGAGGTCCAGCAGCGCCGTGTCGTACGCCTCGGTCAGCGGCAGCTCGCTTCCGCCCGGGGCGGTCCGTCGCACGGTGGTGGCCGTCTCGGTCATGCCTGCTCTACCTCACTCATCGCGTCAGTCCTGCTCGTCGGTGCTGTCGGCGCCGCCGGTTCCGCCGGTGCCGTCCGGGCTCAGCCGTCCTGCCGGTCCCGCTCACCCGTCGGCTCCGGGCCCGCCGTGGTTCCCGGCTTCCGGCCCGGAAGCCGGGCCCGGCGGCGGCGGCCGCTCCCCGGCCAGCGGCTCCAGGTACCCCGGCGCCCCCGGCAGCAGTGGGCCGAACGCCCCGGCCCGGGCCGCCAGTGTCGCCCGGGTCTGCCGCAGCGCGGCCCGGTAGTGGTCGGTCTCCGGCCGCATCGCCACGGCCAGCGCCAGGTGCTCGGCGGAGGTCTCGAAGTCACCCAGCCGGGCCGCCGCCACACCCCACCCGAACTGAGCGTAGTCGTCCGACGGATCGGCCAGGGCCACCGCTCGGAAGTTCTCCAGCGCCGCCGCGTACGAGCCCGCATCGAACTGCGCCCGGGCGAGCGCCTCCCGGATGCTGCGCGAGGCCGGCTCCTCCGCGGCCGCCCGGGCCAGCAACTGCTCGGCCGCCGCCGGGTTGCCCTGGGCGAGCAGCTTCGCGCCCCGGCGGAACCACTCGTAGACGTCACCCACCGGCTCCCCGGACCGCCGCTGCTCCGGCACGCCGCCGTCCCCACCGGCAGCCCCTCCGAGGCCCCCACCAGCGCCGCCACCGGCGCCGTCGTCCACCCGCTCGTCGCGCTCGTCCACGCGCCACCTCGCCCTCGGTCACGACACCCGCCCACCGGACCGGCCCGGGTGTTCCGATCTCTGAACAACGCGTACCCGGTTACGATGCCCAGAATGACCACACCCAGTGCAGAAAGCGGAGCGGAGTCTCCGCACGGCGGCCCCGGCGATCCCGGGCGCGTCGCCACCGCAGGTCTGTCCCTGTCCCCCTTCCGCGGCCTGCGCTACGTCCCCGACCGGGTCGGCGCCCTGGCCGCCGTCACCTCACCGCCCTACGACGTCGTCGACCCCGGCCGCCGGCTCGACCTGGAGACCGCCGACCCGCACAACGTCGTCCGGCTGATCCTGCCGCGCCCCGAACCCGAGGACACCGGTGACCGCCCCGACCGCGACACCCGCTACCGGCACGCCGCCCGGCTGCTGCGCGAGTGGCAGCGCGAGGGCGTCCTGGCCGCCGACCCGGTGCCGGCCCTCTACGTCTACGAGCAGCGCGTGCCCGCCTCCGGCGACACCCCCGAACTGCTGCAGCGCGGACTCATCGGCGCCCTCGCGGTCAGCGGCAGCGAGGCCGGCGTCGTCCTCCCCCACGAGGACGTGATGCCCCGGCCGGTCGCCGACCGGGTCGGCCTGATGCGCACCACCCGGGCCAACCTCGAACCGCTGCTGCTCACCTACCGCGGCGGCGGCGGGGCGTCCGACGTCGTCGAACGCGCCGTACGCGGCGAACCGCTGCTCACCACGACCACCTCCGACGGCACCCACCACCGGCTGTGGGCGGTCACCGAGCACGCCGAGATCGCCGAGGTCGGCAGCGACCTGGCCACCTGCCGGGCGCTGATCGCCGACGGCCACCACCGCTGGGAGATGTACCTGCGGCTCCAGCGCGAGCACCGCCACCTGCCGCGCAGCCCCTGGGACCGCGGCCTGGTGCTGCTGGTCGACACCGCCCGCTACCCGCTGCGGGTGCGGGCCATCCACCGGGTGCTGTACCGGCTGCCGGTCGCCGAGGCCCTGCAGCGGCTCGGCGACCAGTGGCGGGTCAAGGAGGTCCCCGGCCCGCTGGAAACCGCGCTGCAGGCCCTCGCCGAGCAGAAGCGGCACGGCGGCAGCGGCTTCCTGCTGACCGGCGGGGACGGCGTCTACCGGCTCGTCGGCGACCCCGACGAGACCCTGCTCGACGCCACCGTGCCGCACGACAAGCCCGAGGAGTGGCGCCACCTGGACGCCACCGTGCTGCACGCCACCCTGCTCGACCACACCTGGCGGATCCCCGACGGCCCCGAGGACATCGGCTACCTGCACACCGCGGACGCCGCCGAACGCGAGGCCGCCCGCACCGGCGGAACGGCCGTCCTGCTGCACCCGGTGCGGGAGAGCGTGGTGCGCCGGCTCGCCGAACAGGGCGTCACCATGCCGCGCAAGTCGACCTCCTTCGGGCCGAAGCCGGCCACCGGGCTGGTACTGCGCAACCTCGAACTCGGCTGACGCACCGCCCGACCGGCGCCGCCACGGACCGGCCGAAACGCAGTGAGGCCCTGCCGCCCTCCGGGATCTCCCGGGGCGCGGCAGGGCCTCACTCGTGCTCAGGTCCGGCGCCTACTTGCCGGACTCACCGGCCTCGTCGGCCTGCTCGGCCTTCTCGGCGTCGGTGGCGCGCTCGGGGACCACGCCGTCGAAGTCCTCGTCGATCTCGAGGTCGTCCTCGTCGTAGTACTCCTCGACGTCCTCGTCGTCCTCGAAGATGACCTGCTCGTCCGAGGCCTCGCCGAAGATGACCTGCTCGTCCGAGGCCTCGCCGCCCTTGCGCTTGGCCGGCTCGGCGGCCTGCTCGGCCTCCTCCTCGGCGAGCTCCGGGTCGAGGGCGTCCACGAACTCCACGCCGTCGATCTCCGCGAGACGCTCGGAGGCGTTGGTGGTGCCGTCGGTGTCCGCCTCGGCGGCCTTGGCGAACCAGTCGCGGGCCTCCTCGCCGCGGCCGGCCGCGATCAGCGCCTCGGCGTAGGCGTAACGCAGCCGCGCGGTCCACGGGTGCACGGCGGGCGAGGCCAGCTCGGGGCTCTGCAGGGTCACGACGGCGGCGTCGAACTGCTCCATGTCGCCGCGCGCACCGGCCGCGACCAGGCGCATCTCGACCTGACCGGCCTTGTCCAGCTGCTTGACCTCGGGCTCCCCGGCCATCGCCAGCGCCCGCTCCGGGCGGCCCAGGCCGCGCTCGCAGTCGGCCATCACCGGCCACAGGTCCACCCGGCCGGTCATCCGGCGGGCGGCGCGGAACTCGGTCAGCGCCTCGGAGTAGCGCTGGGTCACGTACGAGGCGAAGCCGGCCGCCTCACGGACGGCGGCGACGCGGGAGGCGAGCCGCAGCGCGACACGCGAGTACTGGTAGGCCTCCTCCGGCTCGCTGTCGAGCAGGCGGGCGACCATCACCAGGTTGCGGGCGACGTCGTCGGCGAGCGTCTTGGGCAGGCTCTTGAGCTCCTGGCGGACGTCCGCGTCGATCTCGAAACCGGTGACGTCCTCCGGGATCGGCAGGCGCTTGACCGGCTCGTAGTTGCCCCGGCGGTCGTCCTGGTCCCGGCCGCCGCGCTCGTCACGGCCACCGCGGTAGCCGCCCCGGTCGTCGCGCCCGCCGCGGTAGCCACCGCGGTCGTCACGGCCGCCACGGTCGTAGCCACCCAACGGGCGGTCGTCGCGACGGAAACCGCCACGGTCGCCGCCACGGTCGTCACGGCCACCCCGGAAGCCACCGCGGTCGTCACGGCCACCACGGTCGTCGCGACGGAAGCCGCCACGGTCGCCACCGCGGTCGCCGCCACCCTGGTAACCACCCGGGCGGTCGTCACGGCGGAAACCGCCGCGGTCGCCACCGCGGTCGTCACGGTCACGGAACGGACGGTCGTCACGGCGCGGACGGTCGTCACGGTCGTCCCGACGGAACCCACCCGGACGGTCGTCACGACGGAAACCGCCACCGGCCGGCCGGTCGTCACGGCGGAAACCGCCACGGTCGTCACGGCCGCCACGGTCGAAGCCGCCCGAGGGGCGGTCGTCACGGCGCGGACGGTCGTCACGGTCGTCCCGACGGAACCCACCCGGACGGTCGTCACGGCGGAAACCGCCGCCGGCCGGCCGGTCGTCCCGACGGAAGCCACCACCGGAGGGGCGGTCGTCACGGCGGAAACCGCCGCGGTCGCCACCGCGGTCGTCACGGTCACGGCCGTAGCCGCCCGAGGGGCGGTCGTCGCGACGGAAGCCGCCACGGTCGCCGCCACCCTGGTAACCACCCGGGCGGTCGTCACGGCGGAAACCGCCACCCGACGGGCGGTCGTCACGGCGCGGACGGTCGTCACGGTCGTCCCGACGGAACCCACCCGGACGGTCATCGCGACGGAAACCGCCGCCGGCCGGACGGTCGTCACGACGGAAACCACCGCGGTCGTCACGGCCACCGCGGTCGTAACCACCCGAGGGGCGGTCGTCGCGACGGAAGCCGCCACCGGAGGGGCGGTCGTCACGGCGGAAACCGCCGCGGTCGCCGCCACGGTCGTCACGGTCACGGCCGTAACCACCGGAGGGGCGGTCGTCGCGACGGAAGCCGCCACGGTCGCCGCGGTCGCCGCCACCCTGGTAACCACCCGGGCGGTCGTCACGGCGGAAACCGCCGCGGTCGCCACCGCGGTCGTCACGGTCACGGCCGTAGCCGCCCGAGGGGCGGTCGTCGCGACGGAAGCCGCCGCGGTCGCCGCCACGGTCGTCACGGCGGTCATCGCGGCGGTCGTCGCGGCGCGGACCGCGGTCGTTCGACCAGCCCCCGCGAGACCGGGGCTCGTACCCGCGGCCGTCGTCCGATCGACGCTCGGGACGGTCCTGAGGCTGGTTCGCCATCGTGGTGACTCCTTCTGCTGCTTCATCTCCACCGCGGACCGGGCAACACCACTGCCCTCACGCGGTTCGGCGCCGGCCTTCTGGCCGTGCACCATCTCCATTGTCCGGCATCCGGAGACCCCCCGCGTCTGGGCGGAAGTCCCGTTCTACCGGTCGTGCACACCTGCGCACATACGCAAAAAAGCCGCGGCCCCCAGCGAATCGCTGGGGGCCGCGGCTTTGAATAATTGTTCGGCGGCGTCCTACTCTCCCACAGGGTCCCCCCTGCAGTACCATCGGC
>NZ_JBHVPZ010000028.1:0-110305 GCF_042887135.1 Kitasatospora sp. NPDC057965 | reverse complement strand
TTCGTCCTGAGCCAGGATCAAACTCTCCGTGAATGATTACCGGTAATCCGGTTCACACCCGCGGTGAGCGGCACGGCAACCACCGGAATAGGGCGGTCCCGCGCACTGCGTCCTCGCTAGTGTTATTTCAAAAGGAATCTCCAACCCCAGAGAATCTGAGGCCGGGGATGTCAACATATCTGGCGTTGACTTTTGGCACGCTGTTGAGTTCTCAAGGAACGGACGCTTCCTTCAGGCGGCTTTCACACCGGCCCTCCGGGCGCTTCGTTCTTTCGTGTTTCCAGCTTACCAGATGTTTTCCGTGCCGTTCCCGGCGCTTCCTTCATCCAACTCGCTGGTGTCTTCTGCGGCTTGACGCCCCGTCCGACGTTTCAAACTCTAGCCGATCACCGCTCCGAAAAGCGAATCCGGCCGCAATTCCCGAAAATGCACACGCCGAATAAACCCCGTGCCGGGGAGGCTTGGACATTTCCAGAGGATTGGCCGCTCCGGGACCGTCCGCGCCGATGCGTGTCCGGTGCTCCCTGCCGAGCGACTAGGGAACACTACGCCGGTTCTCGGCCGAAGGCAAACGTCAGGGAAACTTCCGGGCATGCCGCAGGCCGGCCCGCGCACCCGCGGACCGGCCTGCGTCGCCCCGACTCAGCTGTTGGTCGGGAAGCCGAGGTTGATCCCGCCGTGCGACGGGTCCAGCCAGCGCTGGGTGACCGCCTTGCCGCGGGTGAAGAACTGCACGCCGTCCTGGCCGTACGCGTGGGTGTCGCCGAACAGCGAGGCCTTCCAGCCGCCGAAGGAGTAGTAGGCGACCGGGACCGGGATCGGCACGTTGATGCCGACCATGCCGACCTCCACCTCGTACTGGAAGCGCCGGGCCGCACCGCCGTCGTTGGTGAAGATGGCGGTGCCGTTGCCGTACGGGTTGGCGTTGATGAGGGCGAGGCCCTCCTCGTAGGAGGCGACCCGCACCACGGAGAGGACCGGGCCGAAGATCTCGTCGGTGTAGACGGACATGCCGGGCTTCACGTGGTCGAACAGCGTGGGGCCGAGCCAGAAGCCGTCAGCGGTCGGCGTACCGTCGCGGTCCTCGGCGGTGACCGGGTGCTTGCGGCCGTCGACGGCCAGCTCGGCGCCGTCGGCGAGGCCGGACTCCACGTAGGAGGTGACCTTGTCCCGGTGCTGACCGGTGACCAGCGGGCCCATCTCCGACTCGCCGTTGCAGCCGGGGCCGACGGTGAGGGTGGCCATCCGCTGCTTGATCTTCTCCACCAGCTCGTCGCCGATCGGGTCGACGGCGACCAGGACCGAGACGGCCATGCAGCGCTCGCCGGCCGCGCCGAAGCCCGCGTTGACGGCGGCGTCGGCACTGAGGTCGAGGTCGGCGTCGGGCAGGACCAGCATGTGGTTCTTGGCACCGCCGAGGGCCTGCACGCGCTTGCCATAGCGGGTGCCGGTCTCGTAGACGTAGCGGGCGATCGGGGTGGAGCCGACAAAGCTGACCGACTTGATGTCGGGGTGCTCCAGCAGGCGGTCGACCGCGACCTTGTCACCGTGCACGACGTTGAAGACGCCGTCGGGCAGGCCGGCCTCCTTCCACAGCTCGGCGAGGAAGTTGGCGGCGGACGGGTCCTTCTCGGAGGGCTTGACGACCACGGTGTTGCCGGCCGCGATGGCGATCGGGAAGAACCACATCGGCACCATGGCCGGGAAGTTGAACGGCGAGATGATCGCGACCGGGCCGAGCGGCTGGCGGATCGAGTAGACGTCGACGCCGGTCGAGGCCTGCTCGGTGTAGCCGCCCTTGAGCAGCTGCGGGATGCCGCAGGCGTACTCGACGACCTCCAGGCCGCGGGCGATCTCCCCGAGCGCGTCCGAGTGCACCTTGCCGTGCTCGGCGACGATGATCGAGGCCAGCTCGTCCTTGCGGGCGTTGAGCAGCTCGCGGAACGAGAAGAGCACCGTGGCGCGCTTGGCGACCGAGGCGGTGCGCCACTCGGTGAAGGCCGAGGCGGCGGCGGCGACCGCCTGGTCGACCTCGACGACCTCCGCGAAGTCGACCTGGCCCGTGACCCGGCCGGTGGCCGGGTCGAAGATGTCACCGCGGCGGGGCGCGGCACCGGCGGTGGCGACCGGCCGGCCGCCGATCCAGTGGGTGATGTGCTTGCTCAAGGTCCGTCTGCCTCCGAAGTCGGGGCGGCCTGACGCCACCGGTCCCTGGTGTGACACCACCCGTCCGGGAACGGGCGGCGGGGTCACGGGGCTACCGCGCTCACGGTCCAGTCTGCTGGCCGCTGCGGGCGGTCTCAACGAACAGGCTGACGGGGATCGGGGATTCAGCCTTACAGGTCGTCGGACGGGTCCGTCCTTCGGCGGGCAGGCGTCCGGGTGACGGACGTCCTGGTGGCCGAGCGGACGCTCAGGCCTCCTCCTGGTCCTCCAGGTAGGGATCGTGCAGGCCGTCCGCCGCCTCCTGCGTCTCCAGCAGGTCCAGCCGGAGGTCCTGGGCCCAGGCCAGTGCCCACCGCTTCAGGTCGTCGACCTCGCCGGCGGGCAGACCGCGCGCCCGGAACCGGCCGTCGGCGGCCTCGGCCAGCGTCTCCAGCCGCTCGGCGAGCGCGGTGGGCTGGAACTCGGCGTCCAGCCCGGTGGCCAGGGCGAGCAGTTCGCCCTCGCGGTAGCAGGCGGTGAGCGCGTGCACGTCGATCAGGTCGCGGGGCAGGGCGCGGTCGACGAGCAGCGCGGTGGAGAGGGCGGCGGCGTCCTCCAGGGCGACGACGGCCAGGGCGACGACGGCCACCGTCGGCGGGGTGTCGGACGGTCCGCCGAGGTCGGTCCGGACCGGGAGGTGGCCCAGCGGCTCCTTGCGCAGCTCGACGGTGTGCGCCCGTCCGCCCAGGACGAGCCGCACCGAGAGCTGTTCCAGCCGGGGCGTGCCGGGGCGCTCCACGACCCCGCCGCCCGCCGCGCGGTAGGCGGCGGCCAGCTCGGCGGCGGCCTGCGGCAGGTCGGTGGCACCGGCGGCCACCAGGGTGAGTCCGTCCTGGTCGCAGGCCCGGACGCCGTAAGCGCGCAGCGCGTGGCCGCCGGCCAGGGCGAGCCCGTGCCGGTCGCACACCGGCCGGGCCAGCTCGGCGAGGCGCAGCTGGGCCGGGCCCGGGTGGAGGGACGCGCCGACGGCGTCCGGGGCGGTGGTCACCCCTCCAGTCTGGCGCGCCGCGCGCGGAGGCGCGGCCGGACGGTCACCGGTCGCCGAGTGCGGCGGCGGCCTCGTGCAGGGCGAGCTCCAGGAGGACCGGGTCGCTGAGCCGTCCGGTGCCGTCGGGCGGGACGAGCCAGCGCACGCCCCCGCCGCGGCGGTCGGGGTGGGGCACGACGACCCAGGTGCCCTCCCCCGCACAGCGCACGCCGGTGCCGATCCAGCGGGCGGCGGTGCCGGCGGGCACCAGGAAGCCGATGTGCTCGTCGCCGAAGTCGGCGAGGACCGGCCCGCAGGCGCCGGCGCCGAGGAGGTCGACGGCCGGCCGGCCGAGTCGGGCGGGGACGGAGAGGACGTCCCAGCGCCGCCCGGCCGGGAGCAGCACCAGCCCGAGGCCGGTGCGCTCCCACTGCTCCCGGAAGGCCGCCGGGTCGGGTGCGGCCTGGGCCAGCCAGTCCAGTCCGGTGATCTCCATGTGCTGTCCCCGCTCTGCGCGTCGGTGCGTTCGGTGGCGGCGGAACGCGTGGAGACCCGCCGTCACCAACAAGAGGGGGACGGCGGGTCTCTCTTACACGCTTCGCGCCGCCGTCGACCCGTTCGGGGCAGCGGCCGGGGAAGCGGCGGGAATCAGCTGTCGAAGCCGAGCCCCATCCGGTCCAGGGTGCGCAGCCAGAGGTTGCGCCGCCCGCCGGTCCGGTCGGAGTGCTCCAGCGAGCGGGTGGTGATCCCGATGCCGGCCCAGCGGACCGGCTCGGGCGGGAACGGCAGCGGCTTGCGGCGGACCATCTCCAGTTCGGTGCGCTCGGTGCGCTCCCCCGCGAGCAGGTCGAGCATGACCTCGGCGCCGAACCGGGTGGCGCCGACGCCGAGGCCGGTGAAGCCGGCGGCGTAGGCGACCTTGCCGCGGTGGGCGGTGTCGAAGAAGGCGGAGAACCTGCTGCAGGTGTCGATCGCGCCGCCCCAGGCGTTGGTGAAGCGCAGGCCCTCCAGCTGCGGGAAGCAGTGGAAGAAGTTCCGCGCCAGGGTGCGGAAGGTCTCCGGCCGCTGGTCGTACTCGTGCCGGAGGTGTCCGCCGAAGTGGTAGACGGCGTCGTAGCCGCCCCAGAGGATCCGGTTGTCGGCGGAGAGCCGGAAGTAGTGGAACTTGTTGGCGCTGTCGCTGAGTCCCTGGCGGCCCTGCCAGCCGATGGCCGCGAGCTGCTCGGTGGTGAGCGGCTCGGTCATCAGCGCGTAGTCGTACACCGGGACGATGTACGGCCGGACGCGCTTGAGCAGGGACGGGAAGGCGTTGGTGCCGAGCGCCACCTTGCCGGCCAGGACCCGGCCGTAGGGGGTGCGCACGGCCATGCCGGCGCCGTGCTCGCTCAGGGCGGTGGCCGGGGTGTGCTCGAAGATCCGCACGCCCTGGGCCAGGCAGGCCTGCTTGAGGCCCCAGGCGAGCTTGGCGGGGTGGACCATGGCCACGCCGTCCTTGTCCCAGATCCCGCCGAGGAAGGTCGGCGAGTCGACCTGGGCGCGCAGTTCGTCGCGGTCGAGCACGGTGATGTCGAGGCCGTAGCGGGCGACGGCCTCGGCCACCTCGTGCAGTTCGTCGAGCTGGTGCGGCTGGGTGGCGATGTCGATCTCGCCGGTGCGCTCCCACTCGGCGTCGATGCCGTAGCGCTCCAGGGTGGCCCCGATGCCGTCCAGGTTGGCGGCGCCGAGGCGTTCCAGCTGTCCGAGTTCGGAGGGCCAGCGCTGCAGGCCGTTGCCGAAGCCGTGGGTCAGGCTGGCCGCGCAGAATCCGCCGTTGCGCCCCGACGCGGCCCACCCCGCCTCCTTGCCCTCGACCAGGACGACGTCCAGTGAGGGGTCGCGCTCCTTGGCGATGAGCGCGGTCCAGAGGCCGGAGTAGCCGCCGCCGACGACCAGCAGGTCGCAGGTGGTGTCGCCGACCAGGGCGGGCAGTGCCGCCGGCCGGCCCGGGTCCTCCAGCCAGAAGGGGGTGGGCCTGGCGTCACTGAGTGCGCGGGCGGAATCCATGCATTATCAGCCACTTTCTACACATTGGTGATGGTGGTCGGCCGCCTCCCGACGGTACGCCGGGCGGGCGGCCGGGTGGGTCAGGCGGTGGCCTTGCGGCGGTTCCCGAGCCACTGGCCGCCGATGGTGAGCGCGACGGCGGCGATGAACATCGCGGTGCCGATGACGTTCACCTGGACCGGGATGCCGCGCTGCGAGGCGCCCCAGACGAACATCGGGAAGGTGACCGTGGTCGGACCCGAGTTGAACTGGGTGATGATGAAGTCGTCGAAGGAGAGCGCGAAGCTGAGCAGCGCGCCGGCCGCGATGCCGGGGGCGGCGAGCGGCAGGGTGACCCGCAGGAAGGTCTGCACGGGGGTGGCGTAGAGGTCCTGGGCGGCCTGTTCGAGCCTCGGGTCCATGCTCATCACGCGGGCCTTGACCGCCGTCACCACGAAGCTGAGGCAGAACATGATGTGCGCGATGAGGATGGTGGTGAAGCCGAACGGGATGCGCATGTTGAGGAAGAGGGTGCCCAGCGAGGCGGCCATCACGACCTCGGGCATGGCCATCGGCAGGAAGATCATCGCGCTGGTGGCAGCCTTGCCGCGGAAGCGGTAGCGGGCCAGGGCGAAGGCGACCATGGTGCCGAGCACGGTGGCGCCGATGGTGGCGGCGACCGCGATCCGCAGGCTGAGCGAGAGCGACTGGCACATGTCGGCCACGCCGCAGGGGTCGGTCCAGGCGTCGGTGGAGAACTCGTTCCACTCGTAGTTGAACTTGCCGACCGGCTTGTTGAACGAGAAGGCCAGCACGACGAGGTTGGGCAGCACCAGGTAGGCGAGGGCCAGCAGGCCGGCCAGCACCACCAGGTTGCGGCGGATCCAGGCGATCACTCGGGACATCAGACCAGTTCCTCCGTCCCGGCCTTGCGCATGTAGACCGTCACGATGCCCAGGATCAGGGCCATCAGGATGAAGCTCAGCGCCGCCGCGGTGGGGTAGTCGAGCACGTTCAGGAACTGCTTCTGGATGCCGTTGCCGACCATCTGCTCACTCGGCGAGCCCAGCAGCTGGGCGTTGATGTAGTCGCCGGAGGCGGGGATGAAGGTGAGCAGGGTGCCGGCGACCACCCCGGGCAGCGAGATCGGGAAGGTCACCTTGCGGAAGGTGGTGAACGGACGGGCGTAGAGGTCGCCGGCGGCCTCGTGCAGGCGCGGGTCGATCCGCTCCAGCGAGGTGTACAGCGGCAGGATCATGAACGGCAGGAAGTTGTAGGTGAGGCCGCAGACCACGGCGAGCGGGGTGGCGAGCACCCGGTCCCCCTCGGTGAGGCCGAGGGCGGAGGTGACGTCGAGGACGTGCAGGGCGTCGAGCGCGCCGACCACCGGGCCGCCGTCCGAGAGGATGGTCTTCCAGGCGAGGGTGCGGATCAGGAAGCTGGTGAAGAACGGCGCGATGACCAGGATCAGCATGACGTTGCGCCAGCGCCTGCTCACCTTGAAGGCGATGGTGTAGGCGAGCGGGTAGCCGATGGCGAGGCAGAGCACGGTGGCGGTGGCGGCGTAGCCGAACGAGCGCACGAAGTGCCACTTGTACTCGACCAGGGCGTCCCAGTAGGTGGCGAGGTGCCAGGTGACGCGGAAGCCGTCCTCCAGCGAGCCGGTCTGCAGCGAGGTCGAGCCCTGGTAGACCATCGGCACCGCGAAGAAGACGACCAGCCAGGCTATGCCGGGCAGCAGCAGCCAGTACGGGGTGAGCCGGCGCCGGGGCTTGGGCTCCGCCGCGGGGAGGGGGACGACCCGGGGTGGCGCGGCCGGGGTGGTGGCGGTCATGCGGCGGCCTCCCCGGTGCCCGCGTCGATCGCCTGGGCGGCGTCCAGGGCGAAGGAGTGGGCCGGGTTCCAGTGCAGCACGACGGGGGCGCCGGGCACGATCCGGGCGTCGCGCTCCATGTTCTGCTCGAAGACGGTGACCTCCTGGCCGCCGTCGGTGCGCACCAGGTACTGGGTGGAGACGCCGATGAAGCTGGAGTCGACGACGGTGCCGGCGAGCCGGTTGCGGCCGTCGGCGACCTCGGCGGAGCCGTGCTCGATGGTGATCTTCTCCGGCCGCACGCCGAGGTGGACCCGGGTGGCGCCGGTGGCGCAGCGGGCCCTGGGGACGGTGAGCCGGGCGCCGGCGGCGGTGAGCAGCAGGTCCTCGCCGGCGCCGCCGGTGACCTCGGCGGCCAGCAGGTTGGACTGGCCGAGGAAATTGGCCACGAAGGTGGTGGCGGGGTTCTCGTAGAGCTCGGCGGGGGCGCCCAGCTGCTCGACCCGGCCGCCGTTCATCACCGCGATGGTGTCGGCCATGGTCATGGCCTCCTCCTGGTCGTGGGTGACGTGCACGAAGGTGATGCCGACCTCGGTCTGGATCCGCTTGAGCTCCAGCTGCATCTGGCGGCGGAGCTTGAGGTCGAGGGCGCCGAGCGGCTCGTCGAGGAGCAGCACCTGGGGGTGGTTGATGAGCGCGCGGGCGACGGCGACGCGCTGCTGCTGGCCGCCGGAGAGCTGGTGCGGCTTGCGCCGGGCGTACTGGCCGAGCTCGACCAGTTCGAGCATCTCGTCGACCTGCTTCTTGACGTCCTTCTTGCCGCGGCGGCGCAGGCCGAAGGCGACGTTCTCGAAGATGTCGAGGTGCGGGAAGAGCGCGTAGCTCTGGAAGACGGTGTTCACCGGCCGCTTGTACGGGGGGAGCGCGGTCACGTCCTGGCCGCCGATCAGGACGGTGCCGCTGGTGGGCTCCTCCAGGCCGGCGATCATCCGCAGGGTGGTGGTCTTGCCGCAGCCGGAGGCGCCGAGCAGGGCGAAGAAGGAGCCCTGCGGGACGGTCAGGTCCAGCGGGTGGACGGCGGTGAAGGAGCCGTAGGTCTTGCCGATGCCGGTGAGGCGGACGTCGCCGCCGGCGGCCGCGGAGCTCTGCTGCTCTGTCATGGGTGGTGTCTCTCTGGTTTTCTCTGCCGTCAGTGGGGGTCAGGCGCCGATGAGCTTGGAGAACTTCTCCTCGAAGTCGCTCTCCTCGGTCTCGGTGAGGGTCCGGAAGACGTGCGCCTTGGCCGCCATCTCGGGGGTGGGGACGACCAGCGGATTGGCCGCGCTGTCCGGGGCGATGGCGGCCAGCTCCTCCTTCATGCCGGCGACGGCGGAGACGAAGCCGATGCCCGCGGTCAGCTGGGCCGCGATCTTCGGCTGGTAGTAGAAGTCGATCAGCTTCTCGGCGTTCGTCTTGTGCTGGGCCTTGGCCGGGACCAACAGGTTGTCGGTGCTGCTCACGAAGCCCTTCTCGGGGATGGCGAACTCGATGTCGGGGTTGTCGGCCCGCAGCTGGATCAGGTCGCCGCCCCAGGCGACGCAGGCCGCGATGTCGCCGGAGGAGAGCTCCTGGCCGTAGTCGTTGCCGGTGAAGCGACGGATCTGCTTGTTGTCGACGGCCTTCTGCAGCCGGGCGACGGCGGCCCCGTAGTCGTCGGCGGTGAACTTCGCCGGGTCCTTGCCCATGTCCAGCAGGGTGATGCCGATGCTGTCGCGCATCTCGGAGAGGAAGGTCACCCGGCCCTTGAGGTCGGGGTCCTCCAGCAGCTGGGCGACGCTGGTGACCTCCTTCCCCTTGGTGGCCCGCTTGTTGTAGGCGACGACCACCTGGATGCCGGCCCACGGGTAGCTGTAGAGCCGGCCCGGGTCCCAGTCCGGGGCGCGGAAGCGGGAGTCGACGGTGGTGATCGCGGTGGTGACGTTGGCCGGGTTGAGCTTCTGCGCCCAGCCGAGGCGGATCATCCGGGCGGCCATCCAGTCGGTGAGCACCATCAGGTCACGGCCGGTGTCCTGGCCGGCCGCGAGCTGCGGCTTGACCTTGCCGAAGAACTCGACGTTGTCGTTGACGTCCTCGGTGTACTTGACCTTGATCCCGGTGGCGGCCGTGAAGGCCTCCAGGGTGCCGTGCTTCTCCTTGTCGTTCTCGTCGGCGTCGATGTAGAGCGGCCAGTTGGAGAAGTTCACCTCCCGCTCGCTCTCCGAGAGGTCCTTGGCGGCGTTCGCGGTGGAGTCGCCGGTCCCGTTGACGGTCCTGGCCGGCGGGATGCCGCAGGCGGCCAGGGAGCCCGCGCCGGCGGTGAGGGCGGCGGCGCGCAGCACGGTCCGCCTGCTGAGGGCGGCCCGGCCACTGGTCAGACTGCGTTCCCAGGCCTTGCGGACCGGTTCCGACAGTCCGTCGGTGAGCTCGTTGAACGCCATGGGACGGGCCTCCTGGGGGGCGAAGGGGGTGTGGGGGACCACCCGGTCCGGTTATCTGTCTCCGAAGACGGTGCGGTGCCAGTCCTTGCGGGCGACCGCGGTGGTGTCGAACATGACGTGCTTGACCTGGGTGTACTCGTCCAGCGAGTACTGCGACATGTCCTTGCCGTAGCCGGAGGACTTGTAGCCGCCGTGCGGCATCTCGCTGATGATCGGGATGTGGTCGTTGACCCAGACGCAGCCGGCCGCGATCTCGCGGGTGGCGCGCAGCGAGCGGTGCACGTTGCCGGTCCAGGCCGAGGCGGCCAGGCCGTAGGGGGTGTCGTTGGCCAGCCGCAGGCCCTCGTCGTCGCCGTCGAAGGGCAGCACGACCAGGACCGGCCCGAAGATCTCGCCCTGGACGACCTCGCTGTCCTGGGCGGCGCCGGTGATCAGGGTGGGGCGGTAGTAGGCGCCGCGGGTGAGGTCGCCGCCGTCGTGGCCCTTCGCGGGGGCGGCTCCGCCGGTGACCACGGTCGCGTAGCCGCGGGCGCGCTCGACGAAGCCGGCCACCCGGTCGCGGTGGGTGTAGGAGACCAGCGGGCCGAGGTCGGTCCGCGGGTCGAGCGGGTCGCCCAGCCGGATCGCGCCGTACAGCTCGGCCACGCCGGCCACGAAGGCGTCGTAGAGCGGCCGCTGGACGTAGGCACGGGTGGCCGCGGTGCAGTCCTGGCCGCCGTTGATCAGCGAGGCGGCGACCGCGCCGTGCACGGCGGCGTCCAGGTCCGCGTCGTCGAAGACCACGAACGGGGCCTTGCCGCCGAGCTCCAGGTGGGTGCGCTTGACGGTCGCGGTGGCGAGTTCGGCGACCCGCTTGCCCACCGCGGTGGAGCCGGTGAAGGAGACCATGGCGACGTCCGGGTGCGCGACCAGGTGCTCCCCCGCGCCCCGCCCCGCGCCGGTGACGACGTTGACCACGCCGTCCGGGATGCCGGCCAGCGTGCAGGCCCGGGCGAACATCAGCGAGGTCAGCGGGGTCAGCTCGGCCGGCTTGAGGACGATGGTGTTGCCCGCCGCGATGGCCGGCAGGACCTTCCAGGCGGCCATCTGCAGGGGGTAGTTCCAGGGCGAGATCGAGCCGACCACGCCGATCGCCTCGCGCCGCACGTACGAGGTGTGGTCGCCGGAGTACTCGCCCGCGGCCTTGCCCTCCAGGTTGCGCGCGGCCCCGGCGAAGAAGGCGGTGTTGTCGATGGTGCCGGGCACGTCGAACTCGGTGGAGAGCTTGATCGGCTTGCCGGTCTGGGCGGTCTCGACCCGGGCCAGGTCCCCGGCCGCGTCGGTGAGGATCGCGGCCAGCCTGGTCAGGGCCTCGGAGCGGGTGCCGGGGGTGGCGCCGGCCCAGCCGGGCAGGGCGGCCCGGGCGGCGGCCACGGCCTCGTCGACCTGCTCGGTGGAGGCCAGGGCGACCTCCTCGACGACGCTGCCGTCGGCCGGGTTGACGACCTGGAAGGGAGCGCCGCTCCCCCGGCTCCACCGGCCGGCGATGTACTGCGCGCCCGCGCCGAAGTCGGTCAGGTCCATAACTTCCTCCAAGTCCCGGTGGTTCGTGTGCCGCACGGACGGCCGCGCCGGCCCCGCCGTGCCGCACTCGTCGACGGGTCGAGGGCCGCACCGGCGCCCTCCGACCGAACGGGCCGGGTGCGGGGGCGCGGGGTGCGGGGATCCGGTGCGGGGCATCAAACCGGCTGATCACCGGTGCTGTCCAGGTCTCGCCATTGCCGACCCGCTGACCATGCCCGCTGCCGACGGGGCGTGACAAGGGTCACTGCGACAACCTCGGCGCGAAGCGCCTTACAGGGTGCAAGGCTTCAGGCAGGGCAACAGATCGTCGCCGCGATGGATGATTGCCTGACACTCTGAACCCTGGAGGCCGCGTTGCTCCCCACCGTCGCCCATGTGCTCGACCTGGAGGTGATGCGCCGCGGCCTGCCCCAGGTGGTGGCCGGCGCCGACCACCTGGAACGTCCGGTCCGCTGGGTGCACGTCAGCGAGCTGCCCGACGTCGCGGGCATGCTGCAGGGCGGCGAGCTGGTGCTGAGCACCGGCATCGCCCTGCCCGAGGACCGCGAGGGGCTGGCCCGGTACGTGCGCGAGCTCGCCGACATCGGCGCCGCCGGGCTGGTCATCGAGTACGGCCGGCGCTACTTCGACACCCTGCCGCGGGCCCTGGTGCACGCCGCCGAGCAGCGCGGACTGCCGCTGATCGCGCTCCGCCGCGAGCTGCGCTTCGTCGCCGTCACCGAGGCGGTGCACGCTCTGGTGGTCAACGCCCAGCTGGAGCAGCTGCGCACCTCGGAGGCGATCCACCAGGTCTTCAACGAGCTGGTCGTCGAGGGCGCCGAACCGTCCGAGGTGGTCCGGCAGGTGGCCCGGATCGCGGGCTCGCCGGTCGTCCTGGAGAACCTCGCCCACCAGGTGCTCGCCCACGACCCCGCCGGGCGGCCCGAGGCCGAGCTTCTGGAGGACTGGGAGCGCCGCTCACGCGGAGTCCGCCCGGCCGGGCGCACCGGCCACGACCCCCGCAGCGGCTGGCTGGTCACCACGGTCGGCGCCCGCGGCCAGGACTGGGGGCGGCTGGTGCTGGTGCAGGAGCCGGGACCGCCGCCCGAGGGCGGCCCGCATCCGTACACCATGCTGCTGGAACGCGGCGCCTCCGCGCTGGCGCTCAACCGGCTGGTGGTCCGCGACCGGGAGAGCCTGGAGCGGCAGACCCACCGCACCCTGCTCTCCGGCATCCTCACCCACGCGCTGACCGTCTCCGAGGTCGCGCTGCGCGCCCAGGCGCTCGGCGTCCCGCTGGAGGGCCGGCGGCTGGTCGGCGCGGTGCTGCGCCAGCGGCGCGGCCCGATCCCCGCCGCGCTGGAGGCACAGGCCCGGCTGCGCGACTTCACCGAACTCGCGGCGAGCGCCGTCCGCACCTGCCGGCTCTCCGCGCTGGTCGGCGCGCTGGACGACGAGGGCGTCGGCGTGCTGATCGCGCTCGGCCCGCAGCAGGACGAGCACGCCGCGCTGGACGCCTTCGCCGCGGCGCTGCGCCGGCTGGCCGCCGAGGCGGCCCGGGACCCGGCCGCGCCGGCGCCGGTGGTCGCGGTCGGCTCCTCGGTCGGCTCGGTCCGCGACGCCCGGCGCACCCTCCTGGAGGCCACCCAGGTCGCCGACGCCGCGCTGCACGACGGCCCCGGCGGCCGGGCGTCGTCGTACTACCGGCTGCCCGACGTGCGGCTGCGCGGCCTGCTGCACCTGCTGCGCGACGACGCCCGGCTGCAGACCTACGTGGAGCGGGAGCTGGGCCCGCTGCTCGCCTTCGACGCCGAGCACAACGGCCAGCTGGTGCAGATGCTGCGGATCTACCTGGAGCAGGGCCGGAACAAGTCCGCGGCCGCCGACGCCGCGCACCTGTCCCGGCCGTCCTTCTACGACCGGCTGCACAAGGTCGAACGGATCCTGGGCGTCGACCTCGACCAGGTCGAGTCCTGCCTCTCCCTGCACGTCGCCCTGCTCGCGCTGGACGCCGTGCGCCGGTGACCGCGCCGCGCCGGCGGATGCCTAGACGCCGGTGATCCGGGTCCACACCTTGTGCAGGGCGGGCCGCTCGGCCGAGGTGACGTCGCGCATGGTGTGCAGCCGGGCGCGCATCTCCTCGGTCGGGAAGACCAGCGGGTGCTCCGCCAGCTCCGCCTTCTCCCGGTCCCCGCTGGCCGCCAGCACCTCGCGGGCGGCCGGCACCGGGCAGATGTACTGCACGGCGGCGGCCAGCTCGGCGGCCACCTCGGGCCGGTAGTAGTGGTCGATCAGCAGCTCGGCGTTGCGCTTGTGCACGGCCCGGTTGGGGATCAGCAGGCTCTCCGCCCACAGCTCCCCGCCCTCCTCCGGCACCACGAAGGCGATGTCCGGGTTCTCGGCGGTGAGCTGGACGGCGTCGCCCGAGTACGCCTGGCAGGCCAGCGCGGCGCCGGAGGCCAGGTCGCTGGTGTAGTCGTTGCCGGTGAACCGGCGCACGTGCCGGCTGTCGACCATCCGCTGCACCAGGTCCATCGCCCGGTCGGCGTCGTCCTCGGTGAAGGCCGTGATGTCGGCGCCGTGCGAGAGCATCAGCAGGCCCAGCGCCTCGTCCAGCCCGGCGAACAGGGTGACCCGGCCCTTCAGGTCCGGCGCCCACAGGTCGGAGACGGACTTCAGCTCGCGGCCCAGCTCCTTGCGGTTGTAGGCGATCCCGGTGATCCCGGACTGCCAGGGCACGCTGTGCCGGCGCCCGGGGTCGACCGCCGGGTCGGCCAGCTGCGGGTCCAGCTGCGCCGTGACGTTCGGCAGGTTGGCCCGGTCGACGGCCTGCACCCAGCCGAGCCCGATGTAGCGGCCGACCATCCAGTCGCTGACCACCATCAGGTCGCGACCGGGGTCGGTGCCCTGGGTGAGCACCGGCCCCATCTTGCCGAAGAACTCGTCGTTGTCGTTGATGTCCTCGGTGTAGGTGACCTTGATCCCGGTCCGCTCGGTGAAGTCGTCCAGGGTCGGGCGCCCGCCGTCGTCGTCGACGTCGATGTACTGGGTCCAGTTGGAGAAGCCCAGCCGCTTCTCGCCCTCCGAGCGGTCGGGGGCGGAGCGGCGGTCCTCGTCCACGTAGGCGGCCGGGATGCCGCAGCCGGTCAGGGCCGCGGTCCCGAACAGTCCGGCGGTGGCGCCGAGCACCCGGCGGCGGGTCGGACGGCGGGCCCCGCTCGGGCGGCGGGTCGGGGTGGTGCTGGGCATGGTGGGGCCTCCGGGGCGTGGAACGGCCCCGGACGCACGGGGGTGGCGCCCGGGGCCGTTCTGTCGGTGGGTCAGACGGTGTGCGCGTCGGTGAGCGACAGCACCTCGTCGAGGACGGCGAGGCCGGTCTTCGCCTCCTCCTCGGTGACGGTGCACGGCGGGACGACGTGGAAGCGGTTCATGTTGACGAACGGCCACAGCCCGCGCTGCTTGCAGGCGGCGGCCAGCTCGGCCATCGGCGCGTTGGCGGCGCCGGCCGCGTTGTACGGCACCAGCGGCTCGCGGGTCTCCCGGTCCTTCACCAGGTCGAGCGCCCAGAAGACGCCGAGGCCGCGCACCTCGCCGACCGACGGGTGGCGCTCGGCCAGCTCGCGCAGGCCGGGGCCGAGCACGGTCTCGCCGATGTGCTTGGCGTTCTCGACGATGCCCTCCTCGGCCATCGTGTTGATGGTCGCCACCGCGGAGGCGCAGGCCAGCGGGTGGCCGGAGTAGGTGAGCCCGCCGGGGAACGCCCGCTCGGCGAAGGTGGCGGCGATCTCGGCGCTGATCGCCACGCCGCCGAGCGGCACGTAGCCGGAGTTGACGCCCTTGGCGAAGGTGAGCAGGTCCGGGGTGACGCCCCAGTGGTCGGCGGCGAACCACTCACCGGTGCGGCCGAAGCCGGCCATCACCTCGTCGAGGATGAAGACGATGCCGTGGCGGTCGCAGATCTCCCGCACTCCGGCCAGGTAGCCGGGCGGCGGGACGAGGATGCCCGCGGTGCCGACCACGGTCTCCAGGATGATCGCGGCGACGGTCCCGGGGCCCTCGAAGGCGAGGATCTGCTCCAGGTGGGCCAGCGCGCGCTCGCACTCCTGCGCCTCGTTCTCGGCGTGGAAGTTGGAGCGGTACGGGTACGGGCCCCAGAAGTGCACGATGCCGGAGACGCCGGTCTCGTTGGCCCAGCGGCGCGGGTCTCCGGTCAGGGCGATCGCGTTGGCGGTGGCGCCGTGGTACGAGCGGTAGGTGGAGAGCACCTTCTGCCGGCCGGTGTGCAGCCGGGCCAGCCGGATGGCGTTCTCGTTGGCCTCGGCACCGCCGTTGGTGAAGAAGATCTTGTCGAGGTCGCCCGGGGTGCGCTCGGCGATCAGCCGGGCGGCCTCGCTGCGCGACTCGACCGCGAAGCCGGGGGCGATGGTGCAGAGCTTCGCCGCCTGCTCCTGGATCGCCGCGACCACCTTCGGGTGCTGGTGCCCGATGTTGGTGTTGACCAGCTGGGAGGAGAAGTCCAGGTAGCGGTTGCCGTCGTAGTCCCAGAAGTACGAGCCCTCGGCGCCGGCCACCGCGAGGGGGTCGATCAGCGCCTGGGCGGACCACGAGTGGAAGACGTGCGCGCGGTCGGCGGCCTTGACGGCCTGGCCGGCGGCTGAGTCAGCGGTGGGGATGCTCATGCGGCAAGGCTAGGGACTCGTCGGACCGAAGTGGAGGTCCATCCTGTCAGTCGGTCGTGCCGCCCGCCGACAGGGTGCAAAGACAGAGGGCCCGGGTCACGAGGACCCGGGCCCAACGTCCGATCACACGATCAATGTCTCATCAGATCACTGTCATGCAGCGCCGATGGTCACGACCCGCTAGATCGCGGTCATGACGTGCTTCACGCGGGTGTAGTCCTCGAAGCCGTAGGAGGAGAGGTCCTTGCCGTAACCGGACTTCTTGAAGCCACCGTGCGGCATCTCGGCGACCAGCGGGATGTGGGTGTTGATCCAGACGCAGCCGAAGTCCAGGCGGCGCGACATCCGCATGGCACGGGCGTGGTCCTTGGTCCACACCGAGGAGGCCAGCGCGAACTCGACACCGTTGGCGTAGCCGACGGCCTGCTCCTCGTCGGAGAACTTCTGCACGGTGATGACCGGGCCGAAGACCTCGTTCTGGATGATCTCGTCGTCCTGCCGCAGGCCGGAGACAACGGTCGGGGCGTAGAAGTAACCCTTGTCGCCGACCCGGTGGCCACCGGCCTCGACCTTGGCGTGCTCCGGCAGGCGCTCGACGAAGCCGGAGACCTGCTTCAGCTGGTTGGCGTTGTTCAGCGGGCCGTACAGCACGTCCTCGTCGTCCACACCACCGGTCTTGGTCTCGGCGGCGGCCTTGGCCAGCGCCTCGACGAAGGCGTCGTGGATCGACTCGTGCACCAGCACGCGGGTGGCGGCGGTGCAGTCCTGGCCGGCGTTGAAGAAGCCCGCCACCGAGATGCCCTCGACGGCCTCGGCGATGTCGGCGTCCTCGAAGACCACGACCGGGGCCTTGCCGCCCAGCTCCAGGTGGACGCGCTTGACGTCCTTGGAGGCGGACTCGGCGACCTGGATGCCGGCGCGCACCGAGCCGGTGATGGAGGCCATCGCCGGGGTCCGGTGCTCGACCATCAGGCGGCCGGTCTCGCGGTCGCCGCAGATCACGTTGAAGACGCCGGCCGGCAGCTCCAGCTCCTTGAGCACGCCGCCGATGATCTCGGCCAGCAGCACGGTGGAGGCCGGGGTGGTGTCGGAGGGCTTCAGCACCACGGTGTTGCCGGCGGCGATGGCCGGGGCGAACTTCCAGACCGCCATCATCATCGGGTAGTTCCACGGCGCGACCTGGGCGCAGACGCCGACCGGCTCGCGGCGGACGATCGAGGTCATGCCGTCCATGTACTCACCGGCGGCCTTGCCCTCCAGCAGGCGGGCGGCACCGGCGAAGAACCGGATCTGGTCGACCATCGGGCCGATCTCCTCGGAGAGGGTCAGCGCCCGCGGCTTGCCGGTGTTGCGACACTCGGCGTCCACCAGCTCGTCGGCCCGGGCCTCGACCCGGTCGGCGATCTTGAGCAGCACCTTCTGCCGGGTGCTCGGGGTGGTGTCCCGCCAGACCGGGAACGCGGCCGCGGCGGACTCCATGGCGGCGTCCACGTCGGAGGCACCGGACAGCGGGGACGTCGCGTAGACCTCACCGGTGGTGGGGTCGACGATGTCGAGCGTGCGGCCGTCGGCCGCATCGACGAACTCACCGTTGATGTAGTTGCGCAGCGTGCGAAGGTCGCTCACGGGTCTCTCCTCGGTCTCGGCCTGCGGCGTTGCAGAATCCGGCGCCATGGTACGTCGGCCGGACCGGCCGACGAAGGGCGCCGAGTGGCCGCGCCGCAAGTGCCGCGGTCCACTGGTTTGGCGGAATGCGCACGGCGCTGCGGGGCCGCGCGCGTACCGTAGCCAGGGTAGCCCGACGACTGCCGGTATCGACAGGCCGACGGCGCGCGGACGATGAAATCCGCATACGTTTTCCAAGATCGCGACGAAATCAGCAGTTTCCTCGCTTGCGAACACGGGAACGATCGGGCACAGTGGCGGCGTGGCCAACCGCGACCGGAACGCCAGCGTTCCCCTCGACGCCGCCTCCAAGGCGATCATCGAGCAGCTCCAGGAGGACGGGCGCCGCCCGTACGCCGCCATCGGCAAGGCCGTCGGCCTGTCCGAGGCAGCCGTGCGGCAGCGCGTCCAGAAGCTGCTCGACCAGGGCGTGATGCAGATCGTCGCCGTCACGGACCCGCTCACCGTCGGCTTCACCCGCCAGGCGATGGTCGGAATCCGGGTCGAGGGCGACATCGAACCCGTCGCCGACGCGCTGGCCGCCCTCGACGAGGTCGACTACGTCGTCTGCACCGCGGGCTCGTTCGACCTCCTGGCCGAACTGGTCTGCGAGGACGACGAGCACCTGCTCGAACTGATCAACAAGCGCATCCGCGCGCTTCCCGGCGTGCGGAGCACCGAGAGCTTCGTTTACCTGAAGCTCCGGAAACAGACCTACACCTGGGGCACCCGATGACAGCCGACCCGGCGCAGAAGGACCTTTCCAAGACCGCCTACGACCACCTGTGGATGCACTTCACCCGCATGTCGTCGTACGAGAACTCTCCCGTGCCGACCATCGTCAAGGGCGAGGGCACCTACGTCTGGGACGACAAGGGACGCAAGTACCTCGACGGCCTCGCCGGCCTGTTCGTCGTCCAGGCCGGCCACGGCCGTGAGGAGCTCGCCGAGGCCGCCGCCAAGCAGGCCAAGGAGCTCGCCTTCTTCCCGGTGTGGAGCTACGCCCACCCGAAGGCCGTCGAGCTGGCCGAGCGCCTGGCCAACTACGCCCCGGGCGACCTGAACAAGGTCTTCTTCTCCACCGGTGGCGGCGAGGCCGTCGAGACCGCCTGGAAGCTCGCCAAGCAGTACTTCAAGCTGACCGGCAAGCCGACCAAGTACAAGGTCATCTCGCGCGCGGTCGCCTACCACGGCACCCCGCAGGGCGCCCTGTCGATCACCGGCCTGCCGGGCCTGAAGGCCCCGTTCGAGCCGCTGGTGCCGGGCACCCACAAGGCGCCGAACACCAACATCTACCGCGCCCCGGCCTTCCTCGAGGGCCCCGACGGCACGGTCGACCCCGAGGCCTACGGCCGCTGGTGCGCCGACGAGATCGAGGTGGCCATCCTCAACGAGGGCGCCGAGACCGTCGCCGCCGTCTTCGTCGAGCCGGTGCAGAACGCGGGTGGCTGCTTCCCGCCGCCGCCCGGGTACTTCCAGCGCCTGCGCGAGATCTGCGACCGCCACGACGTGCTGCTGGTCTCGGACGAGGTCATCTGCGCCTTCGGCCGCCTGGGCACCATGTTCGGCGCCGACAAGTTCGGCTACCAGCCCGACATGATCACCTGCGCCAAGGGCATGACCTCGGGCTACTCCCCGATCGGTGCCACGATCATCTCGGACCGCCTGGCCGAGCCGTTCTACAAGGGCGACAACACCTTCCTGCACGGCTACACCTTCGGTGGCCACCCGGTGTCCTCCGCGGTGGCGCTGGCCAACCTCGACATCTTCGAGCGCGAGGGCCTGAACCAGCACGTGCTCGACAACGAGTCGGCGTTCCTGAACACCCTGGGCAAGCTGCGCGACCTGCCGATCGTCGGCGACGTCCGCGGCAACGGGTACTTCTACGGCATCGAGCTCGTGAAGGACAAGGTCACCAAGGAGTCGTTCAACGACGAAGAGGTCGAGCGCGTCCTCTACGGCTTCCTGTCGAAGGCCCTCTTCGACAACGGCCTGTACTGCCGCGCCGACGACCGTGGCGACCCGGTCATCCAGCTGGCCCCGCCGCTGATCTCGAACCAGTCGACCTTCGACGAGATCGAGCAGATCCTGCGGACCAGCCTGACCGACGCGTGGGCGAAGCTCTGACCCTTCGGCTTTCTTCCCCACCCTCAGTCACAGGGCGGTCCCGCTTCGGCGGGGCCGCCCTGCGGCGTTCCGTCCAACGGCCGCCGGGCAGTGCGTTCATCGGACCGCACTTCGGATCAAACACGCCTGATTAAGGGTGATTTGCCCCGGATGGAGCAGTGTGCCGCGCCCGCGCCCAGGCCCGATCGTTCTAATCTGACGACTGTCATATCCCTGCGGCCCCCCAGGACGGAACCTCATGGCAGCGGCCCCTCCTGACAACGACGTGCTGTGGGCCCGGGGGATCGTCAAGTCCCATCGCGGCACCCCCGCGCTGCGCGGCGTCTCGCTCGGGGTCCGGGAGGGCGAGGTCCTCGCCGTCACCGGCCCGCGCGGCTCCGGCAAGAGCACCCTGCTCGGCTGCCTCTCCGCGCTGCTCCCGGTCGACGAGGGCGAGGTCTGGTTCAACAGCGCCCCCGTGCACAC
This sequence comes from Kitasatospora sp. NPDC057965, assembly GCF_042887135.1. Classification (NCBI taxonomy): domain Bacteria; kingdom Bacillati; phylum Actinomycetota; class Actinomycetes; order Kitasatosporales; family Streptomycetaceae; genus Kitasatospora; species Kitasatospora sp. NPDC057965. The sequence continues at coordinate 90,364 of NZ_JBHVPZ010000028.1, read as the reverse complement.
CCTCGGCCGGGCGGGCCGGGAACGGCTGCGCCGCGACCGCTTCGGCTTCGTCGGCTCCGAGCCGCACCTCGTCCCCGAACTGACCGCCCGGGAGAACGTCGCCCTGCCGCTGCTGCTGGCCGGTGCCGGCGGCAAGGCCGCCCGCACCGCCGCCGACGAGTGGCTGGAGCGCCTGGACATCGGCGAACTCGCCAAGGTCCGGCCCGACCGGCTGCTGCAGAGCCAGCGCCAGCGGATCGCCGTCGCCCGGGCCCTCGCCCCGCTCCCGACGGTCGTCTTCGCCGACGACCCCACCGCCCCGCTGCACCGCGACACCGCCGAGCAGGTCCTGCGGATACTGACCAGCGCGGCCCGCTCCCACCAGCTCACCCTCGTGCTGGCCACCCACGACCCCGAGCTCGTCCGGTACGCGGACCGTGCCGTCGCCCTCGTCGACGGACGCCTCACCGGCCCGGTCACGCCCGTGCCGCGCACCGCCGCCACCGGGACCGCCGCCGGCACCGCCGGGGTCACCGCCGTCCCGGCCGCCGGCCGCTGAGGGGGGCCGAGGTGTTCTATCTCCGTCTGGTCCGCGGCTACCGGGCCCTCGATCTCGGCCGCTGGCTGGTCACCGCCCTGGCCGGCGCGGTCGTCGCGGCCTTCCTGCTGCGCGCCCTCGGCCGGGCGATGAGCGACCCGGCCGCCGGCCCCGACGCGCTCGTCCGGCTGCTCTGGTGCCTGCCGCCGCTGGCCGCGGTCGCCTGGTTCGCCGCCGTCGCCGCCCGGGCGCTGCCCGCCCGGCGGGCCGACCGGATCACCGGCCTCACCACCGCCGGAGCCGGGGCCGGCCGGATCCGCGCCCTGATCGCCGGCGAGGTCGCGCTCGCCTGCGGCACCGGCGCCGGCCTCACCCTGCTGCTCTTCCTGGTCCTGCGCAACGACATCGCCGGACCCGCGCTGGCCGACGAACTCGGCATGGGCGTGGCCCTCCCGGCGGCCGCGCCGGTCGTCCTGCTCGCGCTCGTCCCGCTCACCGCCGGCCTCGCCGCGGCCGGCGCCGTCCCGCACGCCGAGACCCTGCCCGGTCGCTCCCGCCCCGAGCCCACCGGTTTCGGTCCGTGGCGGCTCGCGCTGCCGATCGGCCTGGCCGTCATCGGCCTCGCCCTGGAACTCATCGCACTGCGCCCCGGCGCCGCGGCCGACGGCCGTCCGGTCCACCTGCCGGCCGGGCTCGGTACCACCAGCACGGCCGCGCTCGGCGGGTGGGCGGCCTCCGCGCTCGGCCTCGCCATGCTCACCGGCCCGCTGCTCGGCTGGGCCGGCCGGCTACTGGCGCTCGGTCGGCCGACCCCGCTGCGGCTGCTCGCCGGACGCGGTCTCACCGCGCAGGCCCGCCGCCTCGGGGCGCCGCTGGCCGTGCTGACCCTGGCGCTCGCGCTGGTGCTCACCACCGTCCGCTACTGGCTCGGCGAGCCCGGCAGCGCCGACCTGCTGCCCGCGATCGAGGCCGGACTGGTACTGGGCTGCGCGGCGGGCGCGGTGGCCGTCCGGCTGGCCGAGCTGCGCGCCGCCCGCCGGAGCGTCGGCGAGGCGCTGCTGCGGCTCGGCGCGGCGCCCCGGCTGCTGTTCGGCGCCGTCGTGCTGCGGACCCTGATGGCCGGCACCGTACTGCTGGTCACCGGTGGGGCGACCGCGGCCCTGGCCGCCGCCGGGCTGCGCTGACCCGGCCCGCGGTCCGCAGCTCGCGGACCGCGGGCCGTCGCTGCGATCAGCCGGCCGCCGCGAGCTGGCCGCAGGCGCCGTCGATCTCCTGCCCGCGGGTGTCGCGAACGGTGGTCGGCACGCCGTGCGCCTGCAGCCGCCGGACGAACTCGCGCTCGTCCTCGGGCCGGGAGGCCGTCCACTTGGAACCCGGGGTGGGGTTCAGCGGGATCAGGTTCACGTGCACCCGCTGGTTCTTGATCAGCCGACCGAGCAGGTCCGCCCGCCACGCCTGGTCGTTGATGTCCTTGATCAGCGCGTACTCGATGGAGATCCGGCGGCCGGACTTCTCGGCGTAGTTCCACGCCGCGTCCAGCACCTCGGCGACCTTCCAGCGGGTGTTGACCGGCACCAGCTCGTCGCGCAGCTCGTCGTCCGGGGCGTGCAGCGACAGCGCCAGGCGGCAGCTGAGCCCCTCGTCGGCGAACCGGTGCATGGCCGGGACCAGGCCGACGGTGGAGACGGTGATGCCGCGCTGGGAGAGGCCGAAGCCGTCCGGCGCCGGGTCGGTCAGCCGGCGGATCGAGGCCAGCACCCGGTTGTAGTTGGCCAGCGGCTCGCCCATGCCCATGAAGACCACGTTGGACAGCCGCGCCTCGCCGCCCGGGATCTCGCCGGACTTGAGCGCGCGCATCCCGGCGGCGATCTGCTCGACGATCTCGCCGGTGGACAGGTTGCGGGTCAGCCCCGCCTGGCCGGTGGCGCAGAACGGGCAGTTCATGCCGCAGCCGGCCTGCGAGCTGATGCACATGGTGACCCGGTCCGGGTAGCGCATCAGCACCGACTCGACGAGCGTGCCGTCGAACAGCTTCCAGAGCGTCTTGCGGGTGGCGTCGTCGTCGCAGGAGACGTGCCGGACCACCGACATCAGCTCGGGCAGCAGGCTCCCGGTGAGCTTCTCCCGGCTGGCGGCGGGGATGTCCGTCCAACTCGCCGGGTCGTTCGACATCCGGCCGAAGTAGTGGTTGGAGAGCTGCTTGGCGCGGAACGGCTGCTCGCCCAGCTCGGCGACGGCCTCCTTGCGCTCGGCGGGGCTCAGGTCGGCGAGGTGTCGCGGGGGCTTGGCGCCGCGCGGCGCGACAAAGGTGAGTTCTCCGGGCTTAGGCATGGTCCATCCAGTGTCGCAGACGCCGGATGCTGACCCCCTCCTCACAAGGGAGTGAGCGGTCAGTGCTGGCCGTCATTTGTCATCGCTGGCCACCTCCGGACGGCCCACAGACGGCCCGGCCGACGGCATCACGGCCCAGGGGGAGCCACCCGGTCTGACATGAGAAAGACCACCATGAAGAATGCATCGATGCGCCTAGACTGGCGCGCGCCAGTCGCCGACGGTGGGAGAGTGCGAGAGGGCATGGGCGGGAAGACCGAGCAGATCGAAGAGACCATCCGGGAGTGGATCCGGTCCGGCAAACTCGCCGAGGGCGCCAAGCTGCCGTCCGAGCGGATGCTGTCGGCGGACCTGGGCGTTGGTCGGACCACTGTCCGGCTCGTCCTGGCGAAGCTCGCCGCCGAGGGGCTGGTCGTCGCCCAGCACGGGAGCGGCTACTACGTCAGCGCGGCCGAGCAGCCGGCCGCCGCGACGGTCACCGCGCCGCACGGCGAACTGGAGCCGTGGCGCATCCACGGCGAGCGCCTGGTGTACGACAACGAGTGGATCAAACTCGCCCTGGTCGATGTGGAGCCGCCGGGCGTCGAACGCTTCGAGCACCACGTCGTCCGGCTCCAGCACGTGGCCATCACGGCGGTTGTGGACGACCAGGACCGCGTGCTCATGCTCTGGCGGTACCGGTTCGTTCCGGGCCGGTTCGGGTGGGAGCTTCCCGGCGGGATCGTGGACGCGGGCGAGGACGCCGCTGCGGCGGCGGCCCGTGAAGTCGAGGAGGAGACCGGCTGGCGGCCGGCCACGGTTGAGCACGTGGTCACCTACCAACCGATGGTGGGCATGGTGGACTCCCCTCACGAAATCTTCGTGGCCCGGGGCGCAACGCTCGTCGGCGAGCCGACGGACGCGGAAGAGGCCGGGTTGATCGAGTGGATTCCGCTGGCCGACGTCCCGGGCCTCATCGCCCGTGACGAGCTGCTCGGGTCGGGAACGCTCGTCGCCCTGCTCCACCTGCTGGCCAACCGCTCTCAGCGGCCTACAGGCGCCCGGTAAGACGCTCAATCCGCCTCCTCTGCCGAACCGACCCCGTGCGGTTCGCGAGGAGGCGGGCCTGTTGCAGGTGCTCTCTCGCCTGGCCGAACTCTCCGCGCGCCAGGTGCGCCTGTGCCAGATCGCACCGCAGGCCCGCCGTCGCCCGCGTGAACGCGGGATCCATCCGTTCAAGGGCCACGTACAGCTCGGCAAGTGCGTCGTCCTCGCCGAGCATGGCGAGGGCGTTCCCGCGCCAGCGCGCCATGTGGCCCGCGTTCAGGAAGATGCTCAGCATGTCGGGGTCGCGTGCTTCGTCGCCAGCGGGCAGCACAGCCGCCGCGCGCTCCAGCGCATCGCGGCAGTCACGAGCGAGACCCGCCTTCGCGCACAGCTCTGCCTCTGCCGCAAACAGCCACGCAGCAAGCCGCGGGGACACCTTCGTCCCGCCGGTCCGCTGAGCATCGCGCACCAGGTCCACCGCCATTTCCGGGCGGCCCGCATCGGCGAGGACGTACGCCTGTTCCGCCATGGCGTGCGCGAGGTACATGGGCTGCTCGGCTTCGGCCGCCGCCCGCTTGCCCAGCTCGTAGTGGCGCCATGCGCGCTCCACCGCCCCGACGTCCAAGGCCTGCCAGGCCGCGAGCGTGGCCGCGCCCGCCAGCGCCGTCGCCACCGGCCGACGAGCGTCAGGGAGTACGGCGAACGTTAGCGCGTCTTCCAACGCGTCGAGATGGGCCCGCATCTGGTCGACCAGAGCGGCGGCGCCCATCTGCCGATCGAAGCTACGGAGAAGTTCGGTCTGGTTCAGGAAGGTGTCCACCATGCCAAGGCTCAGACTGCGGGCTGAGTCGATCCGGCCGATGAGTTCGTCGTAGCCGTCGGCGTCGGGGGCACTCGCCTCCGGGGCTCCGAACAGCTCGTCATCGGTCTTCCCGAACAGCGCCCGGAGGATCAGCGCGTACGTGCTGGAGACCGCGCGGCGCCCGTTCTCCCACTCGGAGACGTAGACCTTGAGGCTGGCCGGCGAAGCCACGTCGGTGAGGTGCTGCTCGGCATACCGGCTGATCTCCCGGACCAACCGCTCTTGAGACCAGCCGCGCTGCTTGCGGGCCTCCCTTAGACGCTGTCCCATGTGCCTGCCCCTGCCGTGGTGACGCCCGTTCGTGGTCGGCATGTTCGTACTCAGCATGCCGCACGTAGAACTCCCCCATGGCGGGTTAACAAAACCGGGTTAACCCCCGCTGGCTACCGGGTCGTTGGCGCACGTCGTTCCATAGAGGTGCGGCCAGAACTGACGGGCCGACAGGGAAACACTTGACACTGGTGCGCACCAGTTGCAAACTACTGGTGCGCACCAGTTGAGAGGCGGGTCGCTCCCTCGGGGGTGCCCGTGAAAGCCCAGGTAGACGCAGTGGAGCGGCGCCCATCCGCCAAGAAAGCCGCCGCCCCACTCCCCAGTGAAGGGAGTTCCATCATGCACGCCACGCTCACCACTTCACGAGTCGCCTCCGTCGAGGTCCCGGCTTCCGGTGGGGTGTCGGTCGTTGACCGGCGTCTGCCGGGCCAGCGGTACCCGCGTGTCGAGATCGAGGGCATCGCGCTGAACCGGCTCCAGATCGCCACCGCGCTGCTGGAGATGAAGCACATCGTCACGGGCCACAAGCCGTCGATCAACGTCCTGACGCTGGCGCTGACCAAGGCCCTGGAGGCCTACGGGCTGGAGGGCATCCAGGCCGCCGCCCGGGACATGGTCCACCTCGACCCGACCGCGTGGCACCACCACGACGTCGCCAGGGCCTGGGGGCTGGCCCACGAGGTGGTCATGGGCTACTGGTACACCAACGCGGAGTCCCGGCCGATGACGCGCCACGAACGCGCGGTGGCCCTGCACCTGGCCGGGGAGGACGCGTTCCCGACCATGCGGCAGGACGACTACCTGGCCGCGCCGATGAAGCCCGAGGAGCTGTCGCTCCTGATCGCGCAGGGCGCCGCCATGGTGCCGGTCGCGGTGCTGGAGGAGCTGGGCGAGGAACTGGCCCGCGAGCAGAGCGCGTTCGGGCCGAAGCCGTCCACGCCCGCCGAGCGCATCCGCCGGGCGGAGCTGAAGCGGCTCCTGCCGAACTTCAACCGTCGGCGCCTGTGCGACTCGGTGACCGAGGTCGCCACGCTCAAGCACGAGCTGGCCACGCCGCTGGTCGTGCTCACCGACACCGGGGAGCGCTTCCTGGGCGCCGTCGTCGCGGACAGCCCGGAACTGCACCTGCGCCACCTCGCCACCGTCGGCCGCATCGCCGAGCGCACCGTCTACACCCGCCGCGTCCTGGTCCCGGCCGGCTTCTTCCCGGCCGACGGCTGCCCGGTCTGACCCTCCCCGGCCCGCGCCCACTGCCGCTTTCCGCAGCGCCCGCGCCCGCCTCTCCCACCGCCACCCCCGCGCCGGTCGACAGCCCGCCGGCGCCTCCCGGAACCCGGAGTACCCCGCCGTGCCCGCTCCCGTCGACTTCACCGAAACCGCCAACACCGCCTCGATCAGCACGCTCGCCGACTACGCCAGCGACGAGCCGCTGAAGGTCCGCCAGATCGCCCGCGCCCTGGGCGTGTCCGACGACACCGTCTACCGCGAGATCCAGGACGGCCGTCTCGTCTCCTACCGCGTCGGCCGGGGCCGGGGCATGATCCGCGTCCAGCGCTCCGCCTTCCGCACCTACCTCAAGGCCCTCGGCATCCCGATCGGCCTCGGGGTGCTCACCTCCTGACCCCCCGCACTCACCGCCGCTCACCGCGTGCTCACCGGCCCGACCGGCCGACGGCCGACGGCTGGCCCTCGCGGCCCGGTTTCAACCACGACCGACCGGCCTTCAGGGGCACGCGTGGGGCGGTGAACACCCGGGTGCTCACCGCCGCTCACGGGACCGTTCCCGGCGTTCCCGCCGACCGTTCCCGTGTTCCGGGAAGCGTTCCCGCCCCGTTCCCCCAAGCCTCGGTCGCCCACCGACCAGACGCCGCGCACCGACCGGCACACAACCGCGTTCACCGGTGAACATCCCGGCCGTTCACCGGTGATCCCCCCGACTCCAGCCCGACTCCCGACCCTTGCAGGAGTAGCTGTGACCAGCCAGAACGGGGCCGACTCCCGCGCCCCCGAACCACCACCACCCGGAGCCGAAACCCCGCCCCCCGCCGCTGAAACGGCCGCCCGTGGACGTGAAACCGGCCCGGCCGTGAGCGCCGCTCACCCCGGTGCTCACCGCCCCGTTCACCCCGCCGCCGAAGCGTTCACCGGTGCGGCTGAAGCTCCGGCCCGCGCCCTCGAAACGGCGCCCGGCGCACCTGAAACGGGCCCGGCCGTGAGCGGTGGACACACCGCCGTGAGCGCCGGTGAGCACCCGGTGAACACCCCCTCCGCCGGTGCCGCTGAAACGCCGGACGGCGGCGCTGAAGCGGACCCGGACGCGGTTGAAACGGCCCTGCCCGACCCGATCGCCCTCCCGGCGCCGGTCCGCGACGCGCACCGCTCCACCGCCCGGTGGGCCGCCGACCGCTTCCTGAGCGTGATCCGCAGGATCAGCCCGGCGGTGGTGTTCGACCGGTGGGGCCAGCCCCTCGGCATCCCCGAGTACGGATCGCCCGCGTTCGCCGCCCTGGCGCCGGCCGACCCGCGCCGGGAAGCCGCCCTCATCACGGCCGCCGAAGCCTGGCGCCAGCAGGCCGAGGGCGCCCCGGAGGCGATCCACGCCCGGCTGCGCACGGACCTGGTGCTCGGCGAGCGGGCCCGCGCCGCGTGGGTGGCCGAGGACGAAGCCGCGTGGAAGGACCTCGTGCGCACGGTGCGTGCCTGGTCGAACCACCCGACCGCGTTGGAGCTGGCCGAGCAGCGTGCCCGCGCGGCCAAGGCCGCCCACCGGCCGGTGAGCGCTTCGCCCGGGTGGCCGCCGGTGGCGATCCCCGGGCAGCCCGGCTGGCACCGCCACCACCGCGACGGCCGGCAGGCCGACCTCCCCGACACCACCACCGCCACCCAGCTTGCGGAGAGCGCCTGATGCCCGTCGAACTCCACCTCGCCGCCCCCGCCGACGGCCGACCACAGACCCGGCAGAACCCGCTGTACGACCCCGCCCCCGGCACCGTCCGGCCCGAGCGGCCGGGCCCGGTGCCGGACCCGGAGGTGTTCTGCGGGTGGGTCGGCTCCACCGTCCGCGACCTCGACCCGACCACCGAGGCCGACCCGGTGGGCATCCTGGTCAACCTGCTGTCCGCCGGCGGGGCCGCGATCGGCCCGGGGCCGTTCATGTGGATCGGCAACGACCGCCACCCCGCCCTCATCTGGGCGCTCACGGTCGGCGCCACCGCCGCCGGGCGCAAGGGGGCCGGGACGAACACCGCCAAGCGGCTGTTCAAGGCCGCCGTTCCGGAGTTCATCGCCTGCAACACCCGCTCCGGCCTGTCCTCCGGCGAGGGCCTGATCGAGATGGTCCGCGACGGCGACGGCGACAAGGACCCCGGCGTGACCGACAAGCGGCTGTGGGTCGTGGAGTCCGAGTACGGCGTCACCATGGCCCGGGGACGGCGCGAGGGCTCGTCCCTGAGCGGCATCCTGCGGCAGGCGTGGAACGGCGAGGACCTGGGCGTCATGAACCGGGACGCCCTGCACGCCACCGCCCCGCACATCGCCGTCATCGGCCACATCTCCCCGCGCGAGCTGCGGGCCAAGATGCAGGACGCCGAGATGGCCGGCGGCACCTACAACCGCTTCCTGCCGGTCTTCGTCCACCGCAACCTCCTCGACCCCGACGGCCAGGGCGCCCCGGACGAGCTGATCGACAACCTCGCCACCGCGTGGAAGACCGTCCTCACCGACGCCCGCCGCGTCGGCGAAGTCCAGCTCGACCAGCAGGCAGCCCAGCTCTGGCGCGACGAGGTGTACCCGGCGCTGTGCGGCGACGAGGGGGACGAAGGCCCGATCGCGGAGTTCACCGCCCGCGCCGCCCCCTACGCCAAGCGCGCCGCCATGGTCTACGCCCTCCTCGACCACACCGACCGCATCGCCGAACACCACCTGCGCGCCGCCTGGGCCCTGGTCCGCTACGGCCGGGCCAGCGCCGCCCACATCCTCGGTCCGACGGCCGCCGCCAGCACCGGTGACCCGCACCTCGACAAGTTGCTGAACGCGGTGAAGACCGCCGGGCCCTCCGGCATGACGCAGTCGCAGGTGCAGGTGCTGCTGAAGCGGCTGAACGCCACCCAGCGCGCCGACGTCACCGCCCGCCTGTGCCAGTTGCCCGGCTTCGCCGCCGCTCAGCTCTCCACCGGCGGACGCCAGCAGACCGTCTACCTCTACGCCCCGCCCGCCTGACAGGCGGTCCGGAAAGGCCGAAAAGGCCGGAAAGCCATCTGACCTGCGGAAACGGCTGGCGGAAAGTGGTCCGGAATGGTCCGCAAAGCCGTCCGCCCCCCGCCCGCCCCGAACCTCCCGGACCCTTTCCGGACCATTCCGGACCACTTTCCGCCACGCAAAACCCCAGCTCAGAACCCTTTACGGCCTTTCCGGCCTTTCCGGACCACCCCCGACCCGACGGAGATCACCACCATGACCACCAACACCTGCACCCCGACCGTCCGGCCGTCCACAAAACTGGACACCCCACCCACCGCCACGACACCCCGCGCCCGCTCCCCACCAAGGCCCGGTCGGCCGGAAGAACCCACCCCACGCCCCGCCGGCCAGGTGGCCTCTTCAGCGCCCGCCGGACGCCCATCGGACCGGCCTCCGTGACGCTTCGCGCTCACAAACCGCGCCCGCCATGTGCATCCGAGGGCCCCAAGCACGCGTGCACGCGTACGCGCGAGGGCCGCCCAGCCGCCACATAGCGTCACGGCAAGAGAGCGGCCAACCGTCAGACGCCAAGTGTCAGAAACCGTCTGACACCCAGCGGGCCCGATTTCCCCGGGTAACGCGCACGCGCGCGCGAGCTGACGCGTCTGACACCCCGATCTGACGTGCCTGACACCTCACCTGACACCCACTCTGACGCCCCTGACACCCCACCCTGACGGTCCTGACACCCCCGACCCACCCCATCGGCCCGTTCTGACGGTCCTGACATCTCGCCCGGCACCCGCCCTGACGGTCCTGACACCTCTGACACCCGCCCTGGCACCCCCAGCGCCGTCACCCACCGCAGCCAGACCGACCGCCGGCTCACCTGTCGCTTGTCTTGTCGCCTGTCGCCTCACCCCCGCCGATCCGCCCCCAGACCCCGGAAACCCCCTCCGACCTGCAGGACGACAAGCGACAAGACAAGCGACAAGACAGGCAGACGACAAGCCACACGACAAGCGAGACGACAGCCCCACCACCCACCTGTCACCTGTCACCTGTCACCTGTCATCCCCACCCCGAAACAGGCTCCACAGCCCCGAAACACACCCCTGACCTGCGCCTTACAGGCGACAGACAGGTGACAGGCGACAGGTGACAGACAGGCCACACGACAGGTGAGGCGACAGGTGGCACGACAGCCCAACCGCCCCTGGAGGAGACCTTGGCCAACCGCCGCACCCCGCCCGACAACCCGCCCACCACGGTCCCCCTGCCCACCCGATTCCTCACCCCCGAGGACATCGCCTCCCTCTTCGGCGTCCCGCTGGAAACCGTCTACCAGTGGCGCCGCAAGCACACCGGCCCGCCCGGCTTCCGCGTCGGCCGACACCTCCGCTACCACCCCGACGCCGTCGCCCAATGGGTCACCGACCAGACCCACCAGACCGCCGCCTAGCCCGATCGCCGGGTGGCAGGCGCCCGCCCGCGTCCGCCACCCGAGAACGCCCCGCAGGCCTCTCAATCGCCACGCAGCGTCACCGTATGGGCCCCATACAGGGTCACACAGCAAGCCCCATACAGGGTCACACGCCGCGTGTAGCCCCACACAGGCCTGTGTAGCCCTCTGACCTGCCCGTGTGGGGCGTGTGACCCACACACCGTATGGGCCATACAGGCCCACACAAACCCCGGTTTCGGCCCCGAATCCCGCTCTGTGTGCCCCACGCAGCCGTATGCCCCATACAGCTCGCAGACGCCCACAGCGACCACTCACCGTCACCACCACCACAAGGAGCGGCCCATGGCCGGCCACATCCAAGACCGCTGGTACAAGACCGAGAACGGCCCCGACGGCAAACCCCACCGCGTCCGCACCGACCGATACGGCACCGGCAAGCGCTACCGCGCCCGCTACGTTGGGCCCGACGGCGCAGAGAAGAGCAAGAGCTTCCCCGACCGCCAGAAGCGCTTGGCGGAGGAGTGGCTGGCCCGGATCGAGGCCGACATGTCGCGCGGCCAGTACCTCGACCCCAAGGCGTCCAGGACCACGTTCCAGCAGTTCGCCGAGCGGTGGCTCAAGGCCCAGACCACCGACCCGGCCAGTCAGGTACTGGTGGAGACCAGGCTGCGGCTGCACGCGTTCCCCCGGATCGGCCGCCGACCGCTCGACTCGTTCCGGCCCTCCCACATCCAGGAGCTGGTGAAGGAGCTGGAGCAGAGCCCGATCTCGGGCGGGTACGCCCGGAACATCTACTCGGACGTCCGGGCCGTTCTGTCGGCCGCCGTGGACGACGGGCTCCTTAGTCGGAACCCGTGCGGCGCGGCGTCGGTCCGCCCGCCGGCCGTCGAGACTCGCCGCGTCGTGCCCTGGCTCCCGGAGCAGGTGTTCGCGGTACGCGGCGCGCTGCCGGAGCGATACCGGGCGATGGCCGACCTGGGTGCCGGGTGCGGACTGCGGCAGGGCGAGATCGTCGGCCTGGCGGAGGACGACGCACTCGACTTCGAGACGGGCACCGTCCACGTGCTTCGCCAGGTGAAGCAGATCCGGGGGAAGGCCGTGTTCGCTCCGCCGAAGTGCAACAAGGAACGCGACGTGCCGCTCCCCAGCTCCGTGGCTGCCGCCGTCCGGGCCCACATGGACGGCTGCAAGCCCGTACCGGTCACACTCCCGTGGAAGACCCCGGACGGGCCGCCGGTCACCTTCCGGCTGCTGTTCAGCAACACGGCCGACGGGCTGGTCTGGCGGAGCAACTTCAACCTGCAGGACTGGAAGCCCGCGCTCGCGGCGGCCGGCCTCATCCCGACGCCGCGTCCCGGCGAGGCCTACGCCTCCGCGAGGGAGCACGGCATGCACGCCCTGAGGCACTTCTACGCCTCCGTGCTGCTCGACGCCGGGGAGAGCATCCGGGCCGTGAGCGACTACCTGGGCCACGCCGACCCGGCCCTGACGCTCAGGGTCTACGCCCATCTCATGCCGAACAGCCAGGACCGCGCCCGGAAGGCCGTCGACCGGCTGTTCCTGCCGGGCGAACCGACCACCTGACGGCCCAGGGACGGCCCGGAAGACGCGCGAGGGCCCCCTACACGCGGGAAAGTCGCAGGTAGAGGGCCCTCCGTCGCCGCCCCGGTGAGAGTTCTCCGGGCTTAGGCATGGTTGTTCCAGTGTCGCAGACGCGCGGAGGCCCCGGACGCCGTGCGTCCGGGGCCTCCGTGTGCGGGTGCTGTCGGCTCAGCTGCCGACGAAGGCCGCCAGCAGAAGCCAGACCACCGGGGCGGTCGGCAGCAGCGAGTCCAGCCGGTCCATGATGCCGCCGTGGCCGGGCAGCAGTGTGCCCATGTCCTTGATGCCCAGGTCGCGCTTGATCATCGACTCGCCCAGGTCGCCCAGGGTCGCGGTGACCGCCGCGCAGCCGCCCAGGATCAGGCCCTGCCACCAGCTGCCGCCGTCGATGATCAGTTCCATCAGCAGCGCGCCCGCCAGCATCGACAGGCCGATGCCGCCGGCCAGGCCCTCGCGGGTCTTGCCCGGGCTGATGGTCGGCGCCAGCTTGTTCTTGCCGAACTTGTAGCCCACCGCGTACGCCCCGGTGTCGCTGCACACCGTGACGATGAGGAAGAGCACGATCCGCTGCGGACCGTCGTCGGCCGCCAGCATCATCGCCACGAAGGTGGCGAGGAACGGGACGTAGAAGGCGGTGAAGATGCCCGCCGTTATGTCCCGCAGGTAGTTCTCGGGCGGCTCGGTCATCCGCCAGACCATCACCGCGAGCCCGGTGAGCGCGAGCGAGGCCGCCGCCCACTGGATCCCCGACCAGTAGCCGGTGGCGACCATCGCGATGCCGCCCGCGACCAGCGGGATCAGCGGCGCCTTGATCTCCTTGCGCTCGGCCAGCCGACTGGTCAGCTCCCAGACACCGACCGACACCGCCGCGATCACCACGACCAGGAACAGGGCCTTGACGACGAACAGCGAGGCGACGATCACCGCGCCGAGGCCGACGCCCACGCCTATCGCGGCCTGGAGGTTGCGGCCACCGCGCTGTTTGCGCTGTGGCGGCTGAGGCTGCGGATCGGCCTGGGCCACGGGTGTCTCCTGCCCTGGGTGGGACGACGGCACGAGGAAGGGCTGCCCCGCCGCCGGTCCGCCCGGCGTGCCGGGGTACGGCCCACCCGCGGGAGCGGGAGGCGGGGTGTCGTCGGTGATCGCGCGCAGCACGACCGTCTCCGACGCACCCGGCTCCACCGTTCCGGGCTGCTCGTCGCGGAACAGCGGTCCGCTCAGCCGGCCCGTCTCCCGGGCCGGCCCCTCGGCGGGGTCGGCCCCGGGCGGGGGCACGGGCCGCGGGCCCGGGTCGGCCGGTACGGGAGGCATGACCTGAGTCTCCTCCGCGTCCGGGTCCCAGTACACCGGAGGCTGCTGGGAGTGACCCGTTCGGTGGCCGGGGTCGCCGGCGCCGTACGGCCCGTGCGGCGCGGGATGACCGGCGGGCTGCGCCGGGTGTCCGGGTATGCCGCGAGCCTGCGCAGGTGCGACGGGCGCCTGCGCAGGCTGGTACGGCCGGAACGGCTGGTACTGCTGGTCGGACGGGCCCCAGTAGCCAGGGGCGTCAGGGGCGTCGTTCATCAGACCTCGAGCAGCTCGGATTCCTTGTGCTTCAGCAGCTCGTCGATCTGGGCCACGTACTTGGCCGTGGTGTCGTCGAGCTCCTTCTCGGAACGGCGGCCGTCGTCCTCGCCGACCTCGCCGTCCTTGACCAGCTTGTCGATGGCGTCCTTGGCCTTGCGGCGCACCGAACGGATCGAGACCTTGGCGTCCTCGCCCTTGGTACGGGCGATCTTGATGAACTCCCGGCGGCGCTCCTCGGTGAGCTCCGGCAGCACCACGCGGATGATGGAGCCGTCGTTCGACGGGTTGACGCCCAGGTCGGAGTCGCGGATCGCCTGCTCGATCGCCTTCAGCGCGGTCTTGTCGAACGGCGAGACGACCGCCATCCGCGGCTCCGGCACCGAGAACGAGGCCAGCTGGTTGATCGGCGTCTTGGCACCGTAGTACTCGGCGACGATCTTGGCGAACATCGCCGGGTGCGCACGGCCGGTGCGGATGGCCGCGAAGTCGTCCTTGGCGTGGGCGACGGCCTTCTCCATCTTCTCCTCGGCCTCGAGGAGGGTCTCTTCGATCACTGTGATCTCCCTGTCCGGTTCATCTGCGGTTGTTCCGTCCGGTGTCTGGCGGTGGCCGGTCGCGGCTCCCGCGCCGTTCCGTACGGCTGGTTGCTGCTCAGGCCCGGACAGAATCCTGGCTGATGAGTGTGCCGATCTTCTCACTCTTCACTGCCCGCGCGATATTGCCCTCCGCGAGCAGCTCGAAGACCAGCATCGGCAGGTTGTTGTCCTTGCACAGCGTGATCGCGGTGAGGTCGGCGACCTTGAGGTCGCGCGCGATGACCTCGGAGTACTCCAGCGCGTCGAACTTCACCGCGTCCGGGTTGGTCCGCGGGTCGGAGTCGTAGACGCCGTCCACGCCGTTCTTGCCCATCAGCAGGATGTCGGCGTGGATCTCCAGGGCCCGCTGCACGGCCGTGGTGTCGGTGGAGAAGTAGGGCATGCCCATACCCGCGCCGAAGATCACCACACGGCCCTTCTCCAGGTGCCGGACGGCGCGCAGCGGCAGGTACGGCTCGGCGACCTGGCCCATCGTGATGGCGGTCTGGACCCGGGTCTCGATGCCCTCCTTGACCAGGAAGTCCTGGAGCGCCAGGCAGTTCATGACCGTGCCGAGCATGCCCATGTAGTCCGAGCGGGCCCGGTCCATTCCGCGGACCTGGAGTTCGGCGCCCCGGAAGAAGTTCCCGCCGCCGATCACGATGGCGACCTCGGTGCCCGCGCGGACGACCGTGGCGATCTCGCGGGCGATCGCGTGCACGACGTCCGGATCGACGCCGAGCCCGCCGCCGCCGGCGAAGGCCTCACCGGACAGCTTCAGCAGCACCCGGCGGCGCGTGCCGTCGTGGGTGTCCTGCGCGGTCTCCTGCGTCTCCTGCATGGACTTCTCCTTCTACACCTACTGGTTCACAGGCGCGGACGTGCGGATCCCCGGCCTGCGCGTACACGAGAGGAGGCCACTGCCGCGGGAACCGGTTCGGTGTCCTGCACGGCAATGGCCTCCTCGTCGTTCATGCTGCCGACGCGGCTCGCCCATGAACGGATGGCGCTGGGTGAGCCCGTACGGCGCGTTCCCTGCCGCCCTGGTCAGCGGGCGGGGGCGGCTTCCAGCCTACGGCCGGAAGCGCGGGTGGAACGTGGCTCAGGCGCCGACGCGGAAGCGGGCGAAGCGCTTGAGGGCGACGCCGTTCTCCTCGAGGACCTTGGCGACGGACTTCTTGTTGTCCTTCGCGAAGGCCTGCTCCAGGACGGAGTTCTCCTTGACGAAGCCGGTGACGCGACCCTCGACGATCTTCGGGAGGGCGGCCTCCGGCTTGCCCTCCTCGCGAGCGGTGGCCTCGGCGACGCGGCGCTCGTTCTCGATGTCCTCGGCCGGGATGTCCTCGCGGGACAGGTACTTCGGCGCGAAGGCGGCGATGTGCTGCGCGACGTCCTTGGCGACCTCGGCGTTCTCCTTGTCCAGCTCGACCAGGACGCCGACGGCCGGCGGCAGGTCGGGGCTGGTCTTGTGCAGGTAGACCGCGACGAAGCCGTCACCGTCGAACTGCGCGAAGCGACGGAAGACGATCTTCTCGCCGAGGGTCGCGTTGGCCTCGTCCACGAACTGCTGGACGGTCTTGCCGGCCTCGATCTCGGAGGCGAGAGCGGCGTCCAGGTCGGCCGGGGCGGTGGCGGCGACGTGGGCGGCGATCGCGTCGGCGACCTGGACGAAGTTGTCACCCTTGGCAACGAAGTCGGTCTCGCAGTTCAGCTCGACCAGGACGCCGGACTTCTTGTCCTCGGCGATGAGCGCGGCGACGGCACCGTTGGAGGCGTCACGGCCCTCGCGCTTGGCAACGCCCTTCTGGCCCTTGATGCGAAGGATCTCGACGGCCTTCTCGACGTTGCCCTCGGCCTCGTCCAGGGCCTTCTTGCAGTCCATCATGCCGGCGCCGGTCAGCTCACGGAGCTTCTTGACGTCCGCGGCGGTGAAGTTCGCCATGGTGTGAATCTCTTCTCGCGTCTCGCGTGTCTGCGTGGGGTAGCACCGGGGCCGGTGATTCGGCCCAGGCACGGGAGAGAGGGGCACCGACCGGCGTCGTACCGGCGGGTGCCCCTCACCCTTGGTACGTCAGGCCTGCTCGGCCGGAGCCTCGGTGGCCGGAGCCTCGGCGGCGGGGGCCTCGGTGGCCGGCGCCTCGGCGGCGGGGGCCTCGTCGGCCTTCTTCTCACCCTCCAGGAGGTCCTTCTCCCAGTCGGCGAGCGGCTGGTCGGCGCCCGGCTCGGCCTTGACGTCGCCCTTGGCGACACCCGCGCGGGCCTTGAGGCCCTCGGCGACGGCGTCGGCGATCACACGGGTCAGCAGGGTGACGGAGCGGATCGCGTCGTCGTTGCCCGGGATCTTGTAGTCGACCTCGTCGGGGTCGCAGTTGGTGTCGAGGATGGCGACGACCGGGATGTTGAGCTTCCGGGCCTCGCCGACCGCGATGTGCTCCTTCTTGGTGTCCACGATCCAGACGGCGCTGGGAACGCGCTGCATGTCGCGGATACCGCCGAGGGTCTTCTCCAGCTTGTCGTGCTCGCGCTGGAGGACCAGGAGCTCCTTCTTGGTGAGGCCGGAGCCGGCCACGTCCGAGAAGTCCAGCTCGCCCAGCTCCTTGAGGCGCTGCAGGCGCTTGTAGACGGTCGAGAAGTTGGTCAGCATGCCGCCGAGCCAGCGCTGGTTCACGTAGGGCATGCCCACGCGGGTGGCCTGCTCGGCGATGGCCTCCTGGGCCTGCTTCTTCGTGCCGACGAAGAGGACGCTGCCGCCGTGGGCAACGGTCTCCTTGATGAACTCGAAGGCGCGGTCGATGTAGTTCAGCGACTGCAGGAGGTCGATGATGTAGATGCCGTTGCGCTCGGTGATGATGAAGCGCTTCATCTTCGGGTTCCAGCGGCGGGTCTGGTGACCGAAGTGGACGCCGCTCTCCAGCAGCTCCCGCATCGTGACGACGGCCATAGCCGTGCTCCTCAGGTGTTACGCCCGGCTCCGGCGCAGCGGCGTCACGGTCGGCGCACGGTGGCGCTTCCCGCTCGGCGCGTGCGAACGGCCGGGTCAGGCTCGGTTGTCCGTGGCGGCCAGGTGGCAGCCACGCCTGACGCCCCGAACGTGCCGAGCCGCTTCCACCCGGCGGTCCGGGGACCGGCCGGGCTCGGCGGACCGAGCGGCACTCGCACCTGGCGGAGGTGGCGGCGGAGCCGCTTCCGTCCACCGGTGGCGGGGCGTGCGAAGTCGACCCGGCGGACCGGGTCGCGTGTGAAGTGTACGGGAAGCGCCGCGCGCCGGGCGACTCCGCGGCGGGCGGGCGGCCGGGGACACGCCTGGTCCGGGCTGCCCGGGCGGCCCTGTGGGGCCCGCGTGAACCCGGCGGGGTACACCCGTTGGAGGGACGGCCACGGTCCACAGGGGCCGGTTGTCCACAGGAATCGGGGCGGGGGTGGCCGGGCCGGTGCGGGCCGGGGAACCTCGGCGGCATGACTGCTGCTGACGGGGTTGCGGGCGGTGCTGTGGTGGCGGGTGGGGTGGACCGTGCGGGCGGTGCGGGCCGGGTGGGCGGCGTGGGTGGTTGCGGCGCTGCGGATGGTCGGGGCGGTGCGCCGGTCGGGCTGCGGTCCGGTCGGCGGGTGCTGGTGGTCGTGCTGGTGGTGCTGGGCACGCTGCTTCCGTTCGGGTGGCCCGGAGCCCTCGGCCATGCGGCGGGCGGTGGGGGTGGCGGCAGCGGGGGCAGCGGAGGCGGGGAGGGTGGAGGCAGCGGCTCCGGCGGCGGGCGGGCATGGCCGGTGGACGGGCCGGGCGGCCGCCCGGCCGTCGTGGTGCACCGCTTCGAGGCGCCGGCGCGACCGTGGGGCGCGGGGCACCGGGGCGTCGACCTGGCCGCCGGCCCCGGGGCGGAGGTGCGGGCGGCGGCTCCCGGTGTGGTCACGTTCGCCGGGCCGGTGGGCGGGCGACCGGTGGTCACGGTCACCCATACGATCGTCGCCCGTGCGAGCGCCGCCGCTCCCCCGGCGCCCCCGCTGCGGACCACCTATCTACCGGTCGCCGGCACCGTTCCGGTGGGCACCTCGGTGGCGGCGGGCCAGGTGATCGGACGGCTCGCCGACGGGACCGGCCACTGCGCCGACGGTGTCTGCCTGCACTGGGGCCTGCTGCGCGGACGGCGCTACCTCGACCCGCCGTCCCTGTTCGGGACCGGTCGGGCCAGGCTGCTGCCGCTCACGAACCCGCCCTCCGAGGACCCGGGGCAGCCGGTCAGCTCGGACCGAGTCCGTGCAGGGCGAGGGAGACGGCGGCGTCGGCGATCACCTCGGGGCTCTCGGCCCGACCGCCCGCCGCCCGCTGCTCCGACTGCCGGACGGCCGCCTCGACGATGCCCTGGAGCAGCGCGGCCGCCAGCCGGGGCTCTTCGTGGCCGAGGTCCTCCAGCGCCTGGACCACGAGCCCGACCAGCGTCCCGTGCGCCGCCCTGATGCGCTCGCGGGCCGCGTCGTCCAGTTCCAGGGCGGAGATCGCGGCGACGGCCCGGTGGCGGGGGTCGGCGGCCAGCGCGAGCTGGCCCCGCACATAGGCCTCGATCCGCTCGGCCGCGGTGTCGCGGCTCGCCATCCCGGCCTCGATCTCGGCGGCCCAGAGCGGGAAGTCGGTCTCGCAGAGCGCCTCGACCACGGCCGCCCGCGAGCGGAAGTACTCGTACACCGAGGAGCGCGCGAGTCCCGTGCGCGCGGCGAGCGCGGGGAAGGCCAGGGCCTCCATGCCTCCCTCGGTGAGGAGACTGCGGGCAGCGTCGAGGAGGGCTGCCCGCTGCATCTGACGGTGCTCGGCCACACTGGCCGCTCGGATCTTCGGCACGCACTCCACTGTACGGAGCCCTACATCCCACCGGTACGGTGCCGCACACCGGCACGATGCGGAGGGTTGCGTACCGGGGCGCAGAGTGCCGGCCGGGCGTACGCGGCGCACCCCGCCGGGGTTCCGGCCGCCGTGCCGCTACCGGATGTCCGACAGCTTGGCGCGCAACTGGAGCACCGACTTGGTGTGGATCTGGCTGACCCGGCTCTCCGTCACCCCGAGCACCTGGCCGATCTCGGCCAGGGTCAGGCCCTCGTAGTAGTAGAGCGTCACCACGGTCTTCTCCCGCTCGGGGAGCGTGTTCACGGCCTGCGCCAGCAGTCGGCGCAGTTCGCGGTCCTCGGCCACCTCGACCGGGTCGTCGGCACCGTGGTCCTCCAGGGTGTCCATCAGGCTGAGCCGGTTGCCGCCCTCGCCGACCGGGTGCAGCAGTTCGTCGAGCGCCACCACGTTGGCGAGCGAGAGCTGGCTGAAGATGGCGTGCAGGTCCTCGATGGCGATGCCCATCTCGGCCGCGACCTCGGGCTCGTTCGGCGTCCGCCGCAACCGGGCCTCCAGCGTCGCGTACGTGCGCTCGACCGCCTTCGCCTTCTGCCGCACCGAGCGCGGGATCCAGTCCAGCGCCCGCAGTTCGTCGATGATCGCGCCGCGGATCCGGCTGATGGCGTAGGTCTCGAACTTGATGGCGCGTTCGATGTCGAACTTCTCGATCGCGTCGATCAGCCCGAAGACCCCGGAGGAGACGAAGTCGGCCTGTTCCACGTTGGAGGGCAGGCCGACCCCGACCCGGCCCGCCACGTATTTGACGAGCGGCGAGTAGTGCAGGATCAGCTGCTCCCGCAGCCGCTGGTCGGCCGTCTCCTTGTAGGCGCGCCAGAGCTCTTCGAGCGCCGTGCGCTCCCGGCCGGCCGCCGCCCGGCGGGGCCCAGGCGCCTCGGGCGGTTCGGGGGCGGCCGGGTCGGCGGAAGCGCCGGGCGCGTCCGGACAGTCGTCGTGCGCCCCGGAGTGCGCCGTACGGCCGCCCTGCCGCGCGAGGGCCCCCATCCCGCCCGCGGCCTTGGGCGGGAACTCGGTCACGGTGCGCCGCTCGGTGCGCGGCCCTCCCGAGGACCGGGCGCCACCGGTCACTCGGTGTCCGGGAATGTGTGTGGGCATACGTTGGTCTGCGCCGTTCTGCCGAGTCATGTGCTGATAGGGAAGGCATGGCGAGCGTAGCGTGACCGACTCGCTGCACAGTGCTACCGCCACTCGGTCGTCCCCCGATCCGGTGGCTTCGTGTCACCGCCTCGGGGTACCGGAGGCAGACGGACGGGGCCGCACCCCGCCGCCCCCCGCCGCGCCGGGCCGCTCCGTCAAGCCCCGTCCTCCCTCCACTCGTCCGTGTGGTCCGCTCCCCGGTTGTCGGCCTCCCCGACCTGCCGTCACCTCCTGCGCACCAGGCGCCAGTGCGCCCCGTGCCGTTCGACGTGGCCGAGCGAGCCCAGCTCGTAGAGCCGCTGGAGCACCTCGTCCGGCGGGAGCCCGGACTGCCGGGCCAGCCGCTCCACCGGCGCGCCGTCCGGCGTGGCGGGCACCGCCTCCAGGACCCGGGCCGCCGCCGGCTCCAGGAGGTCCCGGGGCAGCACCGGTCCGCTGCGCTGCGGCGCGAGGTCGTCACCGATCGCGCCGATCAGCTCGACGACCTCGGCGGCGTCGGTGACCACGGTCGCGGCGCCGCTGCGGATCAGGGCGTGCACCCCGGCGGACAGCTCCGAGGTCACCGGGCCGGGCACGGCCATGGTGTGCCGGTTGAGGTCGCGGGCGCGTCTGGCGGTGCTGAGCGCCCCGCTGCGCAGCGCCGCCTCGACCACCACCGTTCCGCGGGTCAGCGCCGCGATCACCCGGTTGCGCAGCACGAACCGGAACCTGGTCGGGTGCTCCCCCGGTGGGAGTTCGCTCAGCAACAGCCCCTGTTCGGCGATCCGGCGGATCAGCCCAGTGTTGCCCCTCGGGTAGGCCACGTCCACCCCGCAGGCGAGGACACCGACGGTCGGGCCGCCGACCGCCAGCGCGCCCCGGTGGGCGGCCGAGTCGATGCCGTAGGCCCCGCCGGAGACGACCACCCAGCCGCGTTCGGCGAGTTGGGCGGCGAGGTCCCCGGCGACGTGCGCACCGTACGCCGTGCAGGCCCGGGCGCCCACCACCGAGACCGAGCGCAGCGCGAGCAGGCGCAGCGAGCCGGTGCCGACCACCCAGAGGCCGGTGGGCCTGGTCTCCCCGAGGTCGTCCAGCTGGCTGGGCCACTCCGTGTCGCCCGGAATGATGAAGCGCCCACCGGCCGCCCGCACCCGTTCCAGGTCAGCGACCGGGTCGAGGCCGGTCAGCCGGGCCCGGTAGGCCGCCAGCCGGGCGTCGTCCGGGCCCGGTCGGCCGGGCACCGTGCCGTCCCCGATCGCCCGGACCACGTCGAGCGCGTCGGTGTGGGCGAGCCAGCGGCCGAGCGCGGCGTCCCCGGGCTCGCCGAGCCGGCTGAGCGCCGCGCGGGCCAGACGCTCGTGCTCGAATTCGTGCTCGAATTCGTGCTCGGGCTCGTTCTCGGGCTCGTTCTCGGGCTCGGGCTGCGGCCTGGGCACCGGCTCGGGCGGCGCCCCGGGCCGAGGGGCGGCGCCCGGTTCGGCGGGCGGGCCCTGGGCGAGATCGTTCGCGGTGCGGTTCACGGGGCGGCCTCCTCGGGCTCGGGCTGCGGATCGGCGGTGCGCCGGGCGGAACGGGGGCGGGCCGGGCGGCGCTCGGCCTTGCCGCCCGGCCGGTCCGGGGCGGGGTCCGCCCGCCCGAAGAAGCGCTCCGTCAGCGGATTTCCCTGCTCCACGCCGGTGCGCAGGACGAGGGCCGTCCGGACGTCACGCTGTTCCGGGCGCTCCCGGCCGGCCAGGTCCGCGACCGTCCAGGCGACCCTCAGCACCCGGTCCAGACCGCGGGCGGTCAGCAGGCCCCGCTCCAACTGGCGCGCGGCGTCGTTCAGCGCACCCGGTGCCAGCTGCCAGCGGGTGCGCAACTCATGGCCGGGGACCTCGGCGTTGGTCCGCCACGGTGTGCCGGCCAGCCGGGTCGCCGCACGCTCTCGGGCCGCCTGCACCCGGGCCGCGACGACCTCGGTGGTCTCCGCCGAGGTGTCGCGCTGCATCAGCTCGGCCCTGGTCACCGGGGCGACCTGGACCTGGAGGTCGACCCGGTCGAGCAGCGGTCCGGAAAGCCGGCCCTGGTACCGGCTGACCATGGCGGGCGTGCACTCGCAGCCCTCGCCCCGCCGTGAGTGGCGCCCGCACGGGCAGGGGTTGGCGGCCAGGCAGAGCAGGAACCGGGCCGGCAGCCGCATCGATCCGGCGGACCGGGCGATCACCACCTCGCCCGATTCGAGCGGCTGGCGCAGCGCGTCCAGCACCCGGACGGGGAACTCCGGTGCCTCGTCGAGGAACAGGACGCCCCGGTGGGCCAGCGAGACCGCACCCGGTCTCGGCAGCCCGCTGCCACCGCCGACGATCGCCGGCATGGTGGTCGAGTGGTGCGGGGCGCAGTAGGGCGCCCGGTCGACCAGCGGCCGCCCGACCGGCAGCAGCCCCGCCACCGAGTGGACCGCGGTGACCTCCAGGGCCTCCTTCTGGGTGAGCGGCGGGAGCAGCGCGGGCAGCCGCTCCGCCAGCATGGTCTTGCCCGCGCCGGGCGGCCCCTTGAGGTAGAGGTGGTGACCGCCGGCGGCGGCGATCTCCAGGGCCCGGCGGGCCTCGTACTGGCCGGCCACGTCGGCGAGGTCCATCCGGGCGGCCGCCTCGTCGGGCAGGCCCCGCACCCCCGCGCTGGGGAGCATCAGGCCGGCCATCAGCGGGTCGGGGTGCCCGCCGGGGCGGTCGGCGGGCTCCTCCGGTTCGGGGGCTCCGGTGAGCAGCGCCATCAGCTGGCGCAGGCTGCGCACGCCGAAGACGGTCACCCCGGGGACCAGCTCGGCCTCGGCGGCGGTCTGGTCGGCGACCACCACGCGCCGGTAGCCGGCGTCCGCGGCGGCCAGCACCGACGGGAGCACCCCGCGCACCGGGCGCACCCGCCCGTCCAGCCCGAGTTCGCCGATCAGCAGCAGGTCCGCGATCGCGGCCGGGTCGAGCCGTTCGGCGGCGGCCAGCACGGCACAGGCCACGGCGAGGTCGAAGCCGCTGCCACTCTTGGGCACCGAGGCCGGGCTCAGCCCGACGGTCAGCTTCCGCTGCGGCCAGGCCTCGCCACTGTTGACGACCGCCGCGCGCACCCGGTCGCGGGCCTCGGAGAGCGCCTTGTCGGGCAGGCCGACCAGGGTGAACGCCGCCACCCCGGGCTCCAGATCGGCCTGGACCTCGACGATCACCCCGTCGACGCCGACCAGGGCCACGGAACACGTCCGGGCGAAGGCCACCTCAGACCACCCCCCGCAGGTGATCGACCGACGCGGCGCCGCGGGACCGGTTGACGACGGCGACCAGGTCGATCCGGACGCCGCCGGGCGGCACGGGCGCCCACGGCGGGTCGCCGACGCCGGGCCGGTACTCGGTACCGGCCAGCCGGGCGAAGTGGCCGGGCCAGCGCTCGGCCATCCAGCGCTCGGCCAGTCGGCGCAAGCGGTCCGCCTTGGTCGGACCGATGGCCTCGCTGGGCTGCTGGAAGCCCCGCTCGGAGCGGGTCTTGACCTCGCAGACCGCCACGGTGTCGCCGTCGAGGGCGACGATGTCCAGCTCGCCCTCGACGCAGCGCCAGTTGCGGTCGAGGATGCGCAGCCCGTCCTCGGCCAGCCGACGGGCGGCGACCTGCTCGCCGTAGCGGCCGAGGCCGGCGTTGGTCGGCCGCGACGGGGGCGACGCGGCCGACGGGGGCGGACCGCCCGCCGTGGCCCGCGTCGTCCTCCGGCGCGGCTGCCCGTCCTGCCGGGCCTTCGCGGTCCTCTTGCGCGTGGCGCGCTCGATCTCCTGCACGGTGACCACCTCCGCCGGGGAGGTTGCCGTGCGGTCCGGGATCGGACCAGAGAGTTGTCCTTTCCTGTGGACAACTCGGGCCTGTGGATAACTCCTGTCACCTGCGGGAGTGATTATCCCGGAATACCCGGAATTCCCCTGGACATCCGGGGGCCGGGCGGTCCACCGTCAGTTCCCGAAGCCGGACTCGTCCGAGGGCAGCTCCAGGTCGCTCTTCGCGAGTTCCTCGATGTTCACGTCCTTGAAGGTCAGCACCCGGACCTTGCGGACGAACCGGGCCGGCCGGTACATGTCCCAGACCCACGCATCCGCCATCGACACCTCGAAGAACACCTCGCCCTGCACCGAGTGCACCTGCAGCTCGTAGTCATTGGTGAGGTAGAACCGTCGCTCGGTCTCGATCACGTACTTGAACAGGCCGACGACGTCCCGGTACTCCCGGTAGAGCTTGAGCTCCATCTCGGTCTCGTACTTTTCGAGATCTTCGGCACTCATCCAGGCGTCCCCTCAACTTGTCACGTCCACCCATTGTGGACCACCGCACTCACCCTCAGAGCCTTACCGGGGCTGCCGGCGGCCCCTCGGTCAACAGCCGCTGCAGAAAGTCCACCAGCCCGACCGGATAGACGGTCTCGGCGGTGGCCCGCAATTCCCCGACCGTCCACCAGCGTGCCGCGAGCAGCTGGGCGTGCTCGTCCTCGCCCATGCCCGAGTGGTCCAGCACCGTGTCCGTCGTGCGGGCCAGGTGGAACCACTGGTCCTGCTCGTAGCGCCGTCCCCGATAGGAGAACGAAGCCTTGCCGTACGCCACCACCGGCCCCAGCTCCACGCCGCGCAGCCCGGTCTCCTCCAGGAGTTCGCGCTCGGCGGCGTCCCGGAGGTCCTCCCCCGGCTCCAAGCCGCCGCCGGGGGTGAACCACCAGGTGACGCCGGGGACCGCCGGGTCCGAGCCGTGGAACAGCAGCACCCGGTCCTGCCCGTCGAACAGCAGGATCCGCGAGGCCCTGCGCCGCTGTGCCGCCATGACGAGCCTCCACGCTCCCTTCGTCCGCCCCGGTCGCTCCCCCGATCCTGCCACCCGGCGCGGTCGTCCGGGGCGAGGTTGGGCAGAGCGGCCCCGGCGCGAACCGCGCCGGCCGGGGTCAGGTCGTGCGGCGGCGACGGCGCGCCAGCCCTGCCACCCCGCTCACCGCCGTGGTCACGAGGATCGTCGCCGCGCCTACAACGCTCGCCCAGAACGCGGGTTCCAGCGGTCCCGGGCCTGCCGGGCCCTCCCCGCCGACCACCTCGAACGCCGAGGTGCCGGACAGCAGGCCGGCCCGGCCGAGCGGAAGCACGGTGGCCTCGACCCGGGCCTCCACCCCGGTGGCCGGGACGGTCCCGCCGTCGACCTCCAGGTGGACGCGGGAGTCGAGCGAGCCGAGCCGGTTGTCGCCGAGCAGGAAGAGACGGCCGGGCGGCACCTCCACGCTGAAGGCGGTTCCCTGGGCGCCCTGCGCCGCGAGGTACGGCTCGTCCACCGGCTTGCCGTTGACGGTCAGCCGCTGGTCACCGGTGGCGACGGCGACGGTGTCGCCGCCGATCGCGACCACGCGCTTGACCATGAGCGGGCCGCCCCAGGCCTGGTCGCGGAAGACCACCACGTCACCGCGCCGGACGTCCGCGCCGTCGGTCTTCCGCGCCAGGACGGTGTCCCCGGTCCTGAGGGTCGGCTCCATCGAACCGGTCGGGATGTTGTACGGCCGGTAGCTCACGGCGATCACCGCGAAGCCGCCGATCAGCAGGACCAGGCCGACGGCGAGCAGCACGCCCTGGACCACGGCCCCGGGGGCGCGCCGGGGGCGGACCGCGGCCGGGGGATCATCGGTCGTCCGTTCCACGACACTGCTCATCGACACCGTCCAACCCCTGACCGACCCGGAAACGCTCACGGCGGCGTACCGGGGCCACGGGCGGAAAACCCGGCGGGCCGTGGCACGTCCAAGCAGATTACTCGTCGGTACCACGGCCCGCGCAAGCCCCGGGAGCCCCCGGTCGGGATCAGGACCGCCGGTCGCGGTCCGGCCGGTTCCGCAGCCTGCGGACCAGCGGGAGCAGGGCGACGGCGCCCACGGCACCGGCTGCGGCCGGCACCGCCGGCGCGGCCGCCGCCAGGCCCTTCTGGTCGAAGGTGTCCGGCACCGGCAGCGTCGACCAGTGGTTGACCGGCCAGGCCACCACGAAGGCGCGCCCGATCACGTCGTCCACCGGGACGGTCCCGCCACCCGGCTGGTCCATGTGGAAGCGCGAGTCGAGCGAGTCCGCGCGGTGGTCGCCCATCACCCAGATCCGGCCGTCGGGAACCTTCACCGGACCGAACGGCTTCGTCCCGCACGGGGTGTTGCCGGCGTAGACGTACGGCTCGTTGAGCGCGACGCCGTTGACCTTCACCGGCCCCTCGCCCTCGCACTCGACGGTGTCCCCGCCAACCGCGATGACCCGCTTGATGAGGTCCTTCTCGTTGTCGGAGGGCATCAGACCGACGAAGCTCAGCACGTCCTGAACGCCCCGGACGAAGGCGTTGCTGCTCTCCTTGGTGGGCTCGTCGGCCAGCCAGCCGCCCGGGTCGTGGAACACCACGACCTCGCCGCGCTCCGGCTCGGCGCCGAACCACGGGGTGAGCTTGTCCACCAGGACCCGGTCACCGACCTGCAGCGTGTTCTGCATCGACTCCGACGGAATGGAGAACGCCTGGACGAAGAAGGTCTTGATCACCAGCGCCAGGACCAGGGCGATGCCGATGAGGATCGGCAGCTCCTTCCAGAACGAACGCTGCTTGCGCTCGTTCCGCGGCGGCTGCTCCTCGGTACCGTCCGCCGGACCGGAGTCGCCCGGGAGGGGCGGCGGGGTGTCACCCGTGCCGTCGCCGTGCCCGTCCGCGGACTGGGCCGCCGTGTCCTCGGCCGAGGACGAGGGCGCCGCGGCCTCCGCGGACCGGTCCGCCCGGCCGCCGGAGCCCTCGGGCTCGCCGGCGCCTGACCGGGCGCCGATCACCAAATCCCCCACAACGTCTCCTCCCTGCTGTGCGGACGCCCGTGCGCCCGCGCTCACAGTGCCGCACAGCGGGCACCACGCTCCATCACCGACCGCGCCCCCGCCAGGACCGGCCCCCGACGGGCCTCCTGACACCGGCACAGCCTTCGGGTGCGACCCCTCGACACCGAGTCGGCCGCACCCAGCACTTCTCTATCACTCCCGGGCATCCGGCTCGCGGTCCCACACGCCCGGTCCGATCACGACCGGCCTGTCCGGACCTACGCCCGGGGCCGCCCCATCCGGCGGCCGATGAGCGGAAGGATGCCCAACACACCCATAACGAGCGGAGGTTCCTCGGGAACCGGCCCGCCGCCCATCGAGTCCGTTGCGGTCGTGCCGTCCGCCGGAACCCGCGCCACCGAGGAGAGTGAAACCGGCACCTCAAGTTGATGAACCCGGCCCACCGGCCAGGCGATCATGAACGCCCGCCCCACCACACCGCTCACCGGAACGGTGCCCTGCCCCGGATTGCCCATGTGGAAACGGGAGTCGGCGGACACGTCCCGGTGGTCGCCCATCACCCAGAGCCTGTCCTGCGGCACCTTCACCTTGAACGGCTGCCGGGAGGGCGGGTTGCCCGGAGCGAGGTAGGGCTCGTCCAACGGCCTGCCGTTGAGGCTGATCCTGCCCTGCTCGTCACAGCACTCGACGGTGTCCCCGCCGACCCCGATCACCCGCTTGATGAGGTCCTGCTCGCTGTCGGACGGCAGCAGTCCGACGAAGGTCAGCACCTGCTTGGCCGCACGCAGGACCGGCCCGTCCTTCGACGACCCGTGCTCGTTCTCCAGCCAGCCGCCCGGATCCCTGAACACCACCACCTCGCCGCGCTCCGGCTCGGCGCCGAACCAGGGGGTGAACTTGTCCACCAGCACCCGGTCCCCGACCTGGATGGTCTGCTCCATCGAACCGGAGGGGATCACGAAGACCTGCACCAGGAAGGTCTTCATCACCAGCGCCACGACCAAGGCCACCACGACGACCAACGGGATCTCGCGCAGACGGGAGCGTCGGCGGCGGCGGGCCGCCCGGCGGGCGGTGCGACGGCGCTCGGCGCGCCCGCGCACCACCGGGACGGCAGCGGGGGCGGCAGGGGCCGCGTCCTCCTCCAACCCGGTCACGCCATCGGTGACAGCACCCGTTTCGGGGCCGGACGCGGGGCCGGTCGGGGACCCGGGGTCGGTTCCGGCGGCCGGGCGGTCGGCGAGCCGTCCCCTACCTCTGGTCCCCATGGCCACCGGTCCCCCCTGTCGCGGCAAAGGCCGCCGGCCGGTCGACCGAGTCCCAGTGCCCGACCGGGTAGACCACCCAGGCCGCCCGGCCGATCACCTTGGACTCGGGGACGAACCCGCCGCCGGGGTCACCGAGGTGATCGCGGGAGTCCCGGGAGGCGCTGCGGTGGTCGCCCAGCACGAAGAGCTTGCCGGACGGCACCACCACGTCGAAGGCCACGGCGGACGGCTCGTCCCCGGGGTACAGGTAGCCGGACTCGTCGACCGGCACACCGTTGACGGTGAGCGGGCGGCCCGGTCCCGCGCTGGTCACGCGGTCGCCACCAACGCCGATGACCCGCTTCACGTAGACCGAGTCACCGGCCGGGACCAGCCCGACATCACGGCCGAAGGAGCGCAGCGAGGTCCAGACGCCGTCGCGTTCCAGCGGCTTGCGCAGAAAGGAGCCCGTACCGTCGAACACCACCACGTCACCGCGCTGCGGGTGGCCGCCGAAGGCGTAGGACAGCTGGTTCACGATCAGGCGGTCGCCCGGTCGCAGGGTGTTCTCCATCGACCCGGAGGGCACCGAGAACGGCCGCGCCACGAAGGCGTTCACCAACAGCAGCACGAGCAGGCAGATGCCGGCGAGCAGCAGCAGGTCACGCACGCCCGAGCGCCCGCGCGCGGTCTCCGCGCCGTCGCTCTCCTCGGAAGCGCCTTCCTCGGAACCGTTCCCCTCGGAATCGCTCTTCTCGGAGGCGCTCTCCCCCGAGTCGGCGCCGCTCTCCTCGGCGGGGGCCACGGAAACGACCGCGGACCGCGCCGGCGAGTCCGCACCGATGGGTGCGGGACTGCCGTCGCGGTCCGCGGGTGGTTCGTGCGTGCTCATCGGGGGCTGAGCTTACCGTGCGGCAGCCCGGCCCCCCAGAGCGATCCGATCCCCCGGCAGCGCCGGGGGCCGGTGGATCAGCGGTCGCGCTTCTCCTTGATCTTCGCGGCCTTGCCGCGGAGGTCACGCAGGTAGTACAGCTTGGCGCGGCGAACCGCACCGCGGGTCACGACCTCGATCTTCTCGACGACCGGGGTGTGCACCGGGAAGGTGCGCTCGACACCGACGTTGAAGCTGACCTTGCGAACGGTGAAGGTCTCACCGACGCCGGCGCCGTGGCGGCGGATGACGACGCCCTGGAAGACCTGGACACGGGAGCGGTTGCCCTCGATGACCCGGACGTGCACCTTCAGGGTGTCACCGGCGCGGAACGCCGGGATGTCGCTACGCAGCGAGGCCGCGTCGACAGCAGCGAGCTTGTTGCTCATGTTGCTCTCCATCGCAGGCGCCACGGGCCGCCCACGGAAGTCGTCACAATGGGGTTCGCTGCGGGCCGCACCGGCTACCGGCGATCCCCCCGTGGCGGGGGCGCCGAACCACGTGACCCCTACAGGAGGAGCCCAGCGACAGACAGCAGCGGCCTATTCTTCCACACCACCGGCCGCGGACCGAAATCGGCCGAGCCCCTCGTCCCAGGCGAGGCCGAGCACGTCGAGCGCCGCGCGGTCCTTCTTGTCGAAGTCGGCGTGCCGCCACCGCGCCACCAGGTCCGGCCGGTTGGCCAGGGTACGGGCGAAGGCCTGCTCGCGACGCCAGCGGGCGATCTTGCCGTGGTTCCCGCTCAGCAGGATGTCCGGCACCGTACGGCCGCGCCACTCGGCGGGCTTGGTGTAGACCGGGCCCTCCAGCAGGTCGGCCATCGCGCCGGGCGCGAAGGAGTCGTCGCGGTGGGACTCGGCGTTGCCGAGCACGCCGGGCAGCAGCCGGGCGATCGCCTCGACCATGACCAGCACCGCGACCTCGCCGCCGGCCAGCACGTAGTCGCCGATCGACGCCTCGACCACCGGCATCCGGGTGGCCGCCTCCTCGATCACCCGCCGGTCGATGCCCTCGTACCGGGCCGGGGTGAACGCCAGCCACGGCCGGCCCGCCAGCTCCTGCGCGAGTTCCTGGGTGAACGGCCGGCCGCTGGGGGTGGGCACCACCAGGGTCGGCAGCTCCCCCTCGGGGCCCCGGGCGAGCACCGCGTCGAGGGCCTCGCCCCACGGCTCGGGCTTCATCACCATGCCCGGGCCGCCGCCGTACGGGCTGTCGTCGACGGTCCGGTGCACGTCGTACGTCCAGTCGCGCAGGTCGTGGACGTGCACGTCGAGCTGACCGCGGGCGCGTGCCTTGCCGACCAGCGAGATGTTCAGCGGCTCCAGGTACTCGGGGAAGATCGACACGACGTCGATCCGCATCCCGTGCCGCACGACCGGGGCCGAGGCCTCCGCAGGCTCCGGGGAGCCCACGGCCTGCACGGACTCCTCGGAGCTCACTGCGACTCCTCCGCCGAATGAGCCGAATCAGCCGAGCCCGCCGACTTCCCCGCGGACTCTGTGGAGTCCGCGGGCTCTGCGGACTCCGCGCCCGGCGCGGACTCGCCGAGCGCGACCTCGGCGCTCTCCGGGTCGATCAGCCCGGGCGGCGGGTCGATGACCGCGCGCTGGTTCTCCAGGTCGATGGTCGGCACGATCCTGCTGACGAAGGGCACCAGCGCCTCCGTCCCGTCCGGCTTCTTCACGGTGAGCAGGTCCTGGTACGGCAGGTGGATCACCTCGGTGAGCTCGCCCACCAGGGTGCCGTCGAGCAGGACCACGTCCAGACCGATCAGCTGGTGGTCGTAGTACTCCTCCGGGTCGTCCGGACGCTCCTCCGGGTCGACCTCGGCGATCAGGATCGTGCCGCGCAGCGCCTCGGCGCCGTTGCGGTCCTTGACGCCGGCGAACCGCAGCAGCAGCCGCCCGCTGTGCACCTTGCCGGACTCGACGGTCAGCGGTCCGGCCGAGGCCGGGTCGGTGAGCAGGACGGCACCGGGGCCGAGCCGGAGCTCCGGCTCGTCGGTGCGGACCTCGACACTGACGTCCCCCCTGATGCCGTGGGCGCGGCCGATCTTGCCGACGACGAGCTGCACGGTGATCGTTCTCCTGGATGAGTGCTGCTGAGTGCTGCTGCTTGCGTGAGTGCTTGGGGCTGAGGAGTACTGCGGAACCGCCGCGGGGAAGCCGCCGAGAACGGCGAAGGCCGGCCGGGACGACATGCGTCCCGGCCGGCCTCGAAACCCTGACGGCTGAACGAGCAGCCGGGTCAGCGAATGTTGTCCACGTCGACCAGGTCGACCCGGACGTTGCGACCGCCGAGGGCGCCGACCACGGTGCGCAGGGCGCGCGCCGTGCGGCCACCCCGGCCGATCACCTTGCCGAGGTCATCGGGGTGCACCCGCACCTCGATGGTGTTGCCCCGACGCAGGTTGCGCGAGCGCACCTGCACCTCGTCGGGGTGCTCGACGATGCCCTTCACCAGGTGGTCGAGGGCGTCCTCGATCACGATCAGGCCTCGGCGGCGGCGTCGGCCTCAGCCTCGGCCTTGTCCGACTTCTTGGCCTTCGGGGTGATGGCGACACCGGTGGTGGCGTCCTCGAAGCCGGCGACGGCCTTGGCGAACAGGTGCGAGAAGTCCTCGACCTTCGGCTCGGCGACCTTCAGCGGCTCCGGAGCCGGCAGGCCCTTGAACTTCTGCCAGTCGCCGGTCAGCTTGAGGATGGCGAGCACCGGCTCGGTCGGCTGGGCGCCGACGGACAGCCAGTACTGGGCGCGGTCGCCGTCGACCTCGATCTTCGAGGGGTTGTAGGTCGGCTGGTAGATGCCGATCTCCTCGATCGCACGGCCGTCACGCTTGGTGCGGGCGTCGGCGACGATGATGCGGTAGTGCGGGGAGCGAATCTTGCCGAGACGCTTCAGCTTGATCTTGACTGCCACGGGAGTGGAATCTCCTGGTGTTGACGTGGGTGAGCGGCCCCGCCCTCGCGTGGGGTTGCGCGGTGGGCCGTTCAAGGGACACGCCAGCCGAAGGAGAGAGGGGTCCTGCCCGGCTGCCGAGTACTCAGCGGTCCATTCTGCCACACAGGGCGCCGACCCCCGAAAACAGGTCGACCGGGAGCCCCCGCTCCCGGTCAGCCCAACGCGCGCACCTGCTCGGTGCACCTCACTGGCGAATCATCGCTCGATCATCGTGGTCCATCGCGGTCCATCGCGGTCCTGCGGTGGATCTTGGCGCCCTCGGTTCCCCGAGCCGTGAGGCTCCCCGGGTCGCCCGACGGACCGCGAGCCGAGCTGTCAACTACGAACGACGTGCTGCGAACTACGCGATCTTGAACGGCTGCTGGCACGCACCGCAGACGATGGACGCCTGCGCGAGCACCGACGGCACGACCCGGACGTTGCGCCCGCACCCGCAGACCGCCTTCACCCG
Source organism: Kitasatospora sp. NPDC057965 (assembly GCF_042887135.1). Taxonomy (NCBI): domain Bacteria; kingdom Bacillati; phylum Actinomycetota; class Actinomycetes; order Kitasatosporales; family Streptomycetaceae; genus Kitasatospora; species Kitasatospora sp. NPDC057965. Next base: position 57,542 of record NZ_JBHVPZ010000028.1, on the reverse strand, counting down.
GACGCCGCCCCCGGAGGAGCCGTGCCGGGCCGCCGGACCGCGGAAGGCGCGCGAGGCCCCCTCACCGGCCACCGCTTCCTGGTGCGCGCCGAGGGCGCGGTCCAGGCGCTCGATGGTCTCGGCGTACCGCTCGCGGGTCTCCTTGAGCATGGTCACCTGGGAGAAGCCGCTGCTGGCGTGCGGCTCGACCGGGTGCGCCAGGCCCAGCTCGGAGGCCAGGAGCAGGAAGCGCCGGTTGTGGTAGCGGCCGGCCCGCGAGGTGTCCCGGATGTCCCGGGCCGCGGCCAGACCATGGGCAGCCTCGTGGAGGAGCCGCTCGAAACCGAGCCGGGTGCCACAGGCCGAGGAGGACTCGCCGATCAACGCCTCGGGCGAGGCGAGGTCGGGGAGGTCCTGGTGGAAGGCCTGGATGTCACTCCAGGCGGCGGCCAGTTCGGCCGCGAGAACGAGGGGCTGTGTCGTGCTCACGCTAGACCAACGATGGAGTAGGAGCCGATGTTCCGCGTGTTCCGCTTCCCCTGGAATTCCCAGGAAACTCTCAGGAATGTGCGACCACGCGCGAAATGCGCGTTCCGGATCTGACGCAAGACCAACCCCCTGCAGGTTTGGGGCCGCCGGCTCGGCGGCGGCTCGTCATTTCCGTCCGGGGGCGGGCTGTCGCCCCCAGGACGTACGGCCCGTGTCCTGTCGAGTTGACAGGGCCACGGGCCGTACACCGTACCGCTATTCCGTTAATACCGGCAGTTGACCGACCAGTAGGGATGTCGGCATGTGAGACATGCACGCAACAAGGCCGGTCACCGGGCATCCGAATTCCTCGCCGAGCAGGTCGGCGACACTCGGAACGGGTCGCCTGACGCTGTTTTACGGTGAGATCCTTCGTGGTCGTCCGCAGCCCCGAGAGGCGACCGAACGGTCAGTAGGCGCGCGCGACGAGCGCGACGTTGCCCTCCTGGTCGTCCGTCTGCGGCACCGAGCCGTCGGCGGCCACGATGCAGCGCACCGAGACGCCCTGCTCGGCCAGCTTGGCCTCGCCCTCCGGGCCGAGCTCGGCCCAGGAGATCCGGCCCCAGCCGGTGGTGGCGGCCTCGACGGCCTCGTCGATGGTCTTCACGTCGACCGTGCGGGACTCACGGCGCTCGCGCGACTGGCGCAGCAGCAGGGCCTGGTCCTCCTCCAGGATGCCCGGGAGGGTCGCCGCCAGGGCGTCGATCGAGACCGGCTCCTTGCCGCCCGGGATCCGGCGGGCCAGCATCGCGGTGCCGTTCTCCAGGTCGCGCGGGCCGACCTCGATCCGCAGCGGCACGCCCTTGAGCTCCCAGTCGACGGCCCGGCGGCCGAACGGGGTGTCGGTGCGGTCGTCGACGACCACGCGGATGCCGACGGCCTCCAGGGCGGCGCCGATCTCACGGACCTTGGCGATCACCGCGTCGTCGCCCTTGATGGCCAGGACGACGGCCTGGACGGCGGCCAGCCTCGGCGGGACGCGCAGGCCGCTGTCGTCGCCGTGCGACATGATCAGGCCGCCGACCATGCGGGTCGAGACGCCCCACGAGGTCTGCCAGACGTACTCGCGCTCGGCGCCCTGCAGCTGGTAGGTGGTGTTGAACGCCTTGGCGAAGTTCTGGCCCAGCTCGTGGCTGGTGCCCATCTGCAGCGCCTTGCCGTCACCCATCATGCCTTCGAGGGTGAGGGTGTTGATGGCGCCGGCGAAGCGCTCCTTGGCGGTCTTGCGGCCGAGCACGACGTCGATGCCGAGCACGTTGGTCATGAAGTCGCCGTAGACCTGGGTGTGGATCATCGACGCGTACTCACGGGCGTCCTCGTACGTGGCGTGGGCGGTGTGGCCCTCCTGCCAGAGGAACTCGGTGGTGCGCAGGAAGACGCGCGGGCGCAGCTCCCAGCGGACCACGTTGGCCCACTGGTTGATCAGCAGGGGCAGGTCGCGGTGGCTCTGCACCCACTTCGAGAAGTACTCGTTGATGATCGTCTCGGAGGTCGGCCGGACGACGACCGGCTCGTCCAGCTGCTTGCCACCACCGTGCGTGACCACCGCGAGCTCGGGGGCGAAGCCCTCGACGTGCTCCGCCTCCTTGGTCAGGTAGGACTGCGGGATGAACATCGGGAAGTAGGCGTTCTGGGCGCCGGCCTTCTTGATCCGGGCGTCCATCTCCTGCTGCATCCGCTCCCACAGGCCGTAGCCGTACGGTCGGATGACCATGGTGCCGCGCACCGGACCGTTGTCGGCCAGCTCGGCCTTGTTGATGAGGTCCTGGTACCAGCGCGGGAAGTCTTCCGCCTGAGGGGTGAGAACGGGTGCCTTAGCCATGGGCGAATCGTACGGGGAGCGGGCCCCCGACTTCGAATCCGTTCCGGGCAACGGGACGCCCGGGGCGCACGCCCCCGACCCGCGCGCACCACCCCGCACCCCTCTGGACGCCGTGCCCGAGCCGCTGTTCGCTGGAGTGGGGGCGGGACGTCGAGGGGGGTCCGAGCAGCACACCGAAGGACCGGATGGGAGGCCGCGATGGCTTCAGCGCGGGTGACCGGCACGACCGCAGCACCCCCCGGCGCAGGGCGGCCCGCCGCCCGGGCCCGGGACTGGGCGGAGATCCAGGAGCGGATGCTGGTGCCGCTCTACGAGGCCGTCCACGACCGCCTGGAGGTCGGTCCGGCGACCAGCCTGCTGGGCCTGGGCTGCCGCTCCGGCCTCGCCCTGCTGCTGGCCGCCGGCCGGGGCGCACAGGTGGCCGGGCTGGAGGCCGACGACGAGCTGCGCGCACTGGCCCGGAAGCGCCGTCTGCGGGTCGACCCGGACGCCCGGACGGCGCCCGACGGCCGGACCGCGGCGGACGGCCGGACGGAGGCGGAGGTCGCCCGCTCGGCCTATTCGCTGGTGACCGTTTTCGAGCAGCCGCCGCCGGGCGCCGAACCACGCCGGACGGTGGCCGGGGCGGCCCGGCTGGTCCTGCCCGGCGGGCACGTGGTGCTGGCCGCCTGGGGACCGCGGGAGCGCTGCGAGAGCGCGGCCGTGCTGGACGTCGCCCGGCGGATGGCCCGGCGCAGCGGCGCGCCCGACCCGTTCGAGCTGAGCCCGCCCGGCGCGCTGGAGGACCTGCTCGCCGGGACCGGTCTGCGCCCGGCCGGCGGCGGCCGGGTCGGCTGCCCGTTCGCCTACGCGGACCTGGAGAGCGCGCTGCGCGGGCTGCTCTCCACCGGGCTCTACGACGCGGCGTCGGAGTTCTCCGGGCCGGCGCTGGTCGCCAAGGAGCTGGAGGAGGCGCTGCAGCCGTACCTGCGGCCGGACGGCACGGTGCGGATGACGAACGTCTTCCGCTACCTGATCGCCGAACGGCCCCGCTGAACCCCACTGAACCCCGGGGGACGACCCGGGGGACGACGGTACGGGCCGCAGCACGAAACGCCGGAGGGGCGCGCGCCACCACGGCACGCGCCCCTCGTCGCAGGCCCTCGTCGCAGGCCCTCATCGCAGGCCCTCATCGCGGGCCCTCATCGCGGGCCCTCCTCACGGACCCCCACCCCGTACCGCGAGCCCGCCGGCCCTCAGGCCTGGTCGAGCGCCTTCCGGGGCACCCCCGCCGCCCGGTAGGCCTCCTCCTCGTCCAGCGTCTCCGCCTCCAGCAGCGCCGCCGCCAGCGCGTCCAGCCGGGGCCGCTGCTCGGTCAGCAGCCGCACCGCCTCCTCGTAACACTCCGCGACGATCCGCCGGGCCTCCTCGTCCACCGCGTCCAGCGTGGTCGGTGCTGCGGAGAGCCCGTACGCGCCCTGCGGGTCGGACGGGACGGCGGTGAGCCGGCCGACCCGCTCGCTCATCCCCCACCGCCCGGCCATGCCGCGGGCGATGTTGGTGACCTGCTCCAGGTCGCTCTCCGCGCCGGTGGTGACGACCCCGTAGACCACCTGCTCGGCGGCCATCCCGCCGAGCGCGCCGATGATCCGGCCGCGCAGGTAGGGCTCGGTGTAGGAGTACCGGTCGGCCTCCGGGGTGGAGAGGGTGACACCGAGGGCACGGCCGCGCGGCACGATGGTGATCTTGCGGACCGGGTCGGCGCCCGGCTGGAGCATGCCGAGCAGGGCGTGGCCGCTCTCGTGGTACGCCGTCCGCTCCCGTTCGGCCTGCGGCATCACCAGCGGACGGACGGCGCCGAGCTGGACCTTCTCCAGCGCGTCGGAGAGGTCCCGGTCGTTGACCGCGTCCTGACGGCGCTTGACCGCGAGCAGGGCGGCCTCGTTGACCAGGTTGGCCAGTTCGGCGCCGGTCATCCCGGGGGTGACCTTGGCGAGCCGGGTCAGGTCGGCGTCGCCGGCCAGCGGGACGTCCCGGGAGTGGATGCGCAGGATGGCCGCGCGGCCGTCGCGGTCCGGCGGGCTGACGGTGATCCGCCGGTCGAACCGGCCGGGGCGCAGCAGCGCCGGGTCGAGCACGTCGGCCCGGTTGGTGGCGGCGATGACGATGACGCCCTCGGAGCCGGTGAAGCCGTCCATCTCGGTGAGGATCTGGTTGAGCGTCTGCTCGCGCTCGTCGTGGCCGCCCATGCCGCCGCCGCTGCCGCGCTGGCGGCCGATGGTGTCGATCTCGTCGATGAAGATGATCGCCGGGGCGACCTTGCGGGCCTCGGCGAACAGTTCGCGCACCCGGCTGGCGCCGACGCCGACGATCATCTCGATGAACTCGGAGGCGGAGGCGGAGAAGAACGGAACGTCCGCCTCGCCGGCGACGGCCCGGGCCAGCAGCGTCTTGCCGGTGCCGGGCGGGCCGCTGAGCAGCACGCCGCGCGGCATCTTGGCGCCGAGCCGGCGGTAGTGCTGCGGGTTCTTCAGGAAGTCGACCACCTCGGTGAGCTCGGCCTCGACCTCGTCGATGCCGGCCACGTCGGCGAAGGTGGTGCGCCGGCCGGACTCGGCGGTGACCGGCTTGGGCGGGGCCTTGCGGCCGAGCGCCCCGGCGCCGAGCCCGCCGGCCATCCGCCGGGCGAGCAGCACCCAGATCAGGATCAGCAGCAGCATCGGGGCCAGTGAGATGAGCAGGTTGGCGAGGAAGCTGCGCTGCTGGACGACCGGCTCGGCGGTGACCTCCACGCCCTGCTGCTGGAGGGTGGTCCAGAGGTTGTCCCCGGCGAAGACCGGCCGCTGGGTCCGGAAGTCGGTGTACGTCCCCTTGTCGCCGTCCGGCTTCGGCTCGGCGTTCTTGAGGGTGCCCTCGATCGCGTCGCCCTTGGAGTAGATCTTGGTGATGTTGCCCTTGTTCAGCTGGTTGTTGAACTCGGTGTAGGAGATCGTGGTGGCGCCGCCGGGGCCGAAGAAGGACAGCAGCACGTCGCTGATCAGGAACACCACGAGGGCGGTGAGGACGAGGCCCAGCCAGCCGCCGGGCATCCTGCGCCGCGGGGGCGGCGGGGGCGGGGCACCCTCGGATCGCCACGGCTGGTCGGGGGTCTGGCGCGGTGGCACGGGATCAGTCACTCATCGGACAATACGGACATCTGCTCGGCTCCTCCAACCGCAACGCCGCGCCCTGCCCCGCGCCCGGTCAGCCCTGCCGCTGCGCGTCGGCCGACCCCGGCCACTCCTCGGCGGTCAGCGCGAACCGCTCGTGGTCCCGCCACGCCCCCTGGAGGAACAGCATCCGCGGGGTGAACCCCTCGTGCCGGAAGCCCAGCCGCTTGGCCAGCGCGATCGAGCGGTCGTTGTCCGGCTGGACGTTGATCTCCAGCCGGTGCAGGCCGAGCCCGCCCTCCGACTGCGCGGCGAAGCAGCGGTCCAGCACCAGCCGCATGCCCTCGGTCATCCGCCCGGTGCCGGCGAACGGCAGGAACGAGTCGTAGCCGAGCGCGCCGTTGCAGAACCGGCCCATCACGATGTTGGCCACGTTGACCTTGCCGACCAGCCCGTCCGTCTCCCGGTCCACCACCAGGAAGGTCCGCAGGCCCGGCCCCTGGCGCTCCATCAGGTCCGGCAGGGCGTCCGGCTCCACCGGGTTCCACCGGCCGATGTGCTCGGCGGACCGTCGGACCGCCTCGGCGTACGCCACCTCGTCCCCGGCCCGCGGGGCCCTGATCGTCACTCGCATCGGACCATCATCTCGGACGACCATCGGGCATGCGAACGGCCCGCCGTCCGGTCGCAACCGGTCGGCGGGCCGTTCATCGCACGTCCCGGGAGCCCGCGGGCCCCGGAGGGATCCGAGGAGGGAGGACCTACAGCAGGTCCTTGAACTCCTTCGGCAGCTCGAAGTCGGCCGGGCCCTTGCCCGCGCCGAGGCCGAACGCGCCGCCCTCGGCGGGCGCCTGGCCGCCGCCGGCACCGAGCGCGCGGCGCTCGGCGGCCGCGGCCTCCTCCTGCGCCCGCTTCAGCGGGTTGCCGCTCTTGCGCTTGCCCTTGGCGACCGGGGCCTTCTTGGCGGACTTCTTGCCGCCGCCGCCCATGCCCGGGATGCCCGGCATGCCGGGGACGCCCTTGCCGGAGGCCATCGCCGACATCATCTTGCGGGCCTCGAAGAACCGCTCGACCAGGTTCTTCACCTCGCCGACCTGGACGCCCGAGCCCTTGGCGATGCGGGCCCGGCGGGAGCCGTTGATCAGCTCCGGCTCGGCGCGCTCGATCGGGGTCATCGACTTGATGATCGCGCCGACCCGGTTGACGTCCTTGTCGTCGATGTTGTTGATCTGCTCGCGGATCTGGCCCATCCCCGGCAGCATGCCCAGCAGCTTGGAGATCGAGCCCATCTTCTGGACCTGCTCCAACTGGGACAGGAAGTCGTCCAGCGTGAACTGCTTCGGGCCGCCGCGCAGCTTGGCGGCGATCTTCTCGGCCTCGGCCTGCGAGAAGGTCTGCTCGGCCTTCTCGATCAGCGAGAGGACGTCACCCATGCCCAGGATGCGCGAGGCCATCCGGTCCGGGTGGAAGGCGTCGAAGTCGTCGACCTTCTCGCCGTTGGAGGCGAACATGATCTGCCGGCCGGTGACGTGCGCGACCGACAGCGCGGCACCGCCGCGGGCGTCGCCGTCGAGCTTGGAGAGCACCACACCGGTGAAGTCGACGCCCTCGAGGAAGGCCTGCGCGGTGGTGACCGCGTCCTGGCCGATCATCGCGTCGACGACGAACAGGACCTCGTCCGGGTTGACGGCGGCCCGGATGTCGGCGGCCTGCTGCATCAGCTCGGCGTCGATGCCGAGGCGGCCGGCGGTGTCGACGATGACGACGTCGTGCTGCTTCTGCTTGGCGTACTCGATCGAGTCCCGGGCCACCTGGACCGGGTCGCCGACGCCGTTGCCCGGCTGGGGGCCGTAGAACGCCACACCGGCGCGGTCGGCGACGACCTGCAGCTGGTTGACGGCGTTGGGGCGCTGGAGGTCGCAGGCGACCAGCAGCGGGGTGTGCTTCTGCGTCTTCAGCCAGTGGCCGAGCTTGCCGGCGAGGGTGGTCTTACCCGCACCCTGCAGACCGGCGAGCATGATCACCGTCGGGCCGTTCTTGGCGAACCGCACCCGGCGGGTCTCGCCACCGAGGATGGCGATGAGCTCCTCGTTGACGATCTTGATGATCTGCTGCGCCGGGTTCAGCGCGCCGGAGACCTCGACGCCGAGCGCGCGCTCCTTGACCTGCTTGATGAAGGCCCGGACGACCGGCAGCGCGACGTCCGCCTCCAGCAGCGCGATGCGGATCTCGCGGGCGGTGGCGTCGATGTCCGCCTCGCTCAGGCGGCCCTTGCCCCGAAGGTTCTTGAACGTCGCTGCGAGGCGATCGGAAAGGGTGTCGAACACGTCGTCGCGGGTCCTCTGCGGCATCGGTCTGAGTACGGTCGTCGCTCCCAAGGGTATCCGGCCGCCCCGGGGACGGTCTCCACCCGGGTTCGACCGAACCTTCGCCGGGCCTCGGCCGGGCCTCCGCCGGGTCCCGGGGCAGGCCTCCGCCGGGCCTCAGCCCAGCGCCGCCCGGACCGCCGCCGCCACCTCCCCGGCCCGCCGGGCATCGAGCGGACGGCCCGCCGCATCGGTCAGGTAGAAGGCGTCCACGGCCTCCGCGCCGAGCGTCGAGACGTGCGCGGTCCGCACCCGCACCCCGGCGCCGTCCAGCGCCCGGCCGATCCGGTGCAGCAGCCCCGGGGCGTCGTGCGCGCGCACCTCCAGCACCGTCGCGCTCGCCGAGGCCGCCGACGGCGCCACCGCGACCACCGGCGGCGGAACGGGGACGCCGCGTCGGCGCGGGGCCGCCGCGTCCCGCTCGGCCAGCCGGCGGGCGACGTCCAGCGAGCCGTCCAGCGCCCGGCGCAGGTCCGCCCGGAGCCTGGCCGCCTCGGGCAGCTCCCCGAACTGCGCGGTCACCGTCCAGGAGAGCAGCAGGACCGGCCCGGCGCCGATCGGGTCCAGCTCGCGCAGCCCCGCCGAGCGGACCGCCAGCCGGTGCAGGGCCAGCACCCCGGCGACGGTGCCCAGCAGGCCCGGCCGGTCCGGGACGGCCAGCAGCAGCCGCACGCCCATCGGCCCGGTGCCGTCGCCGTCGATGCCCGAAGACGCGCCGGCGAGCGACGCGGCCCGCATCGACGCGGCCGAGAGCGACGAGGCCGACAGCGACAGCGCCGGCCCGCCGGTGCGGGCCGCCTCCACCGCCAGCCGCTCCTGTTCGGCGGTCGGCTCGGCCTCGACGGGGCCCGGCCGCCCGCCGTGCTCCCCGGTCAGCCGGGCGGCGGCCCGGGCGGTCAGGCCGTCCACCAGCGCGGCCCGCCAGGCACTCCACGCGGCCGGGCCGGTGGCCAGCGCGTCCGCCTCGGTCAGCGCCCGCAGCAGCTCCAGCCGCGGCACCGAGCCGACCGCCTTGGTGACCGCCTCCACGGTCGCCGGATCGTCCGGGTCCCGCCGGGTCGCGGTGTCCACCAGGGTCAGGTGGTGGCGGACCAGCACCGCCAGGGTCTCCACCGAGTCCGGGTCGAAGCCCATCCGGGCGGCCAGGGCGCGGACGAGCACCTCGCCCGCCTCGCTGTGGTCGCCCGGTCCGCCCTTGCCGAGGTCGTGCAGCAGCGCGGCGACCAGCAGCAGGTCCGGCCGGGCCACCCGGCGGGTCATCGCGGCGGCCCGCACCGCGGTCTCCACCAGGTGCCGGTCCACCGTCCAGCGGTGCACCGCGTTGCGCTGCGGCCGGCAGCGCACCCGCGCCCAGTCCGGCAGCAGCCGGGTGACCAGCCCCTGCGCCTCCAGCGCCTCCCAGACCGGCAGGCAGGCCTCCCCCGCACCCAGCAGGGTGACCAGCTGCTCGCGCGCCTCGGCCGGCCAGGGCACGGGCAGCGGACGGCACTCCGCCGCCAGCCGTCGCACCGTCGCATGGGAGAGGGGCAGGCCGGCCTGCGCGGCGGCGGCCGCGGCGCGCAGCGGCAGCACCGGGTCCGCGGCCGGGCGGGCGCCGCGGGCGAGCACCGCCTCGCCGTCCTGCTCGACCACGCCCTCGGCGAGCGGCCGGCGCTCCACCGCGCCCCGGGCCGTCGCGCCCCCTCCGGACCCACCGAACGCACCACCGAACGCACCGGCGGCCGGGCCGGTGAACGGGAAGCGCCGTTGCGGACGGCGGCCCCGGCCCGAGCGGGCGGCGAGCACCCGCTCCACCGACCGCCAGGCGACGTCGGAGGCGTACCCGACGGTCCGCGCCGCCTCGTAGACCAGGCGCAGCAGGGCGTCCGCGTCCGGCAGGCCCAGCCGCTCGGCGATCCGGTCCTGGTCCTGCAGGGCGAGCCGCTCGGTGGCCCGGCCGGTCACCAGGTGCAGGGTGTCGCGGACGTCCGCCAGCCGGAGCGCGGCGGCCGCCAGCCCCTCCCGGGGCGCGTCGGCCAGCCAGCTCGCGGCGATCGCGCGGAGCGCGACGACGTCCCGCAGGCCGCCGCGGGCCTCCTTCAGATCGGGCTCCAGCAGGAAGGACAGCTCGCCGTGCCGCTCGGCCCGCTCCCGGCCCAGCTCACGCAGCTCGGGCAGCCGCCGAGGGGCGGCCGCCCGCCAGTCGGCGAGGACGGTGGAGCGCAGCGCGGCGGTGAGCGCCGGGTCGCCGGCCACGTGCCGGGCGTCCAGCAGGCCGAGCTGCGCCTTCAGGTCGGCGCCGGCCACCGCCCGGGCCTCGGCCGGGGTGCGGACCGCGTGGTCGAGCGGGACGCCGGAGTCCCACACCGGGTACCAGAGGCGCTCGGGCAGGGCGCGGTCCAGCCGGCCCTCGTGCAGCAGCAGGACGTCGAGGTCGCTGCGCGGGGACAGTTCACCGCGCCCGTAGCCGCCGACCGCGACCAGGGCGGTCCGGGCGGGCGCGCCGGCCTCGGCGAACAGGGCGGCCAGCCAGTCGTCGGTGAGCGCGGACAGCGCGGTGCGCCGCTCCCGGCCGCCGGGGCCGGGAGCGGCGAGCAGCCGGGCCCGCGCGGCGGCGGGCCCGGACGGGCCGTCGGAAGCACCGGAACCGGCGGGGCCGGTGGAACCGGTGGAACCGGGCCCGGGGGCGTCGGGGGCGGTGGCCATCCGGTCGGACCCTCAGAGGGCGTCGGGGCCGCGCTCGCCGGTGCGGACCCGGACGGCGGTGTCGACCGGGATCGCCCACACCTTGCCGTCGCCGATCTTGCCGGTCCGGGCCGCGTTGACCAGGACCTCGATCAGCGGTTCGGCGTCCTCGTCCTCGACCAGCACCTCGACCCTGACCTTGGGTACCAGGTCCACGGTGTACTCCGCGCCCCGGTAGACCTCGGTGTGGCCGCGCTGCCGGCCGTAGCCGCTGGCCTCGGAGACGGTCAGGCCGTGCACGCCGAAGGCCTGCAGGGCGGCCTTCACCTCGTCCAGGCGGTAGGGCTTGATGACGGCGGTGATGAGCTTCATCGGGCGTCCACCTCGGTCTTCTCGGTGCCGTGCGCCGACGTCGGCGCGGGTGCGGGTGACGGCGCGGTTGCGGTTGCGGGTGCGGAGGCCGCGGCGACCAGCGCCGCCGCCGGGGCGGCCGTCCGGCCGAGGGCCGAGCCCAGCGCGCTGAAGTCGTAGGCGGACTCGGCGTGCTCGGCCTGGTCGATGCCGGCCAGCTCGACCTCCTCGGCGACCCGGAAGCCGATCACCCGGTCGACCGCCTTGGCCAGCAGCCAGGAGAGCACGAAGGAGTAGACGGCGACCACCGCCACGCCCATCGCCTGCTTGCCCAGCTGCCCGAACCCGCCGCCGTAGAACAGTCCCCTGGCGCTCTGGCCGACCGTCCCGGTGGCGAACAGGCCGACCAGCAGCGAGCCGATCGCCCCGCCGACGGCGTGCACACCGACCACGTCGAGCGAGTCGTCGAAGCCCCATCGGTACTTGAGGCCGATCGCGGCCGCGCAGACGGCGCCGGCGACCAGACCGATCACCACCGCGCCGAGCGGGGAGACCGAGCCGCAGGCCGGGGTGACGGCGACCAGCCCGGCCACCGCGCCGGAGGCGGCGCCCAGCGTGGTGCAGGCGCCGTGCCGCAGCCGCTCGTAGACCAGCCAGCCGACCAGCGCGGCGCCGGCGGCGACCTGGGTGTTGAGCAGGGCCGTCGCCGCGACGCCGTTGGCGGCCAGCGCCGAGCCGGCGTTGAAGCCGAACCAGCCGAACCAGAGCAGCCCGGAGCCCAGCATCACCAGCGGCAACGAGTGCGGGCGCATCGGGTCCTTGCGGAAGCCGATCCGCTTGCCGAGCACCAGGCACAGCGCCAGGCCCGCGACCCCGGCGTTGATGTGGACGGCCGTCCCGCCGGCGAAGTCGATCACGCCGTTGCGGTCGCCGAGCCAGCCGCCGTGGCCGCCGTCGAAGAAGAACACCCAATGGGCGACCGGGAAGTAGACCACGGTCACCCAGAGCGCCACGAACAGGCCCCAGGCCGTGAATCTCGCGCGGTCCGCGACCGCCCCGCTGATCAGCGCCGGGGTGATGACCGCGAACATCAGCTGGAAGGCGGAGAAGGCGGTCACCGGGATCGTCCCGGTGAGGTCGGCGAGCCCGACGCCGTGCATCCCCAGGAAGTCCAGGTTGCCGATCAGGCCGGCGCCCGCGTCGGGTCCGAAGCTGAGCGAGTAGCCGTAGAGGACCCACAGCACGCTGACGATGCCCAGCGACAGGAAGCTCATCGCCAGCATGTTCAGCGTGCTCTTGGCCCGGACCATCCCCCCGTAGAAGAAGGCCAGCCCCGGGGTCATCACCATGACCAGGGCGGCGCTGACGAGTACGAAGGCGGTGTCGCCCGCACTGAAACCGTCCGGCATCGGCTCTCCTCCTCACTGGAAGCCGATCCGCACCCGGGTCCTGTCCCGTGCACCCGGGGCGTCGGCGTTGTCCAGGAGCGTGCCGAAGGCCGGTTTCAGCCGATGCGACCGGGTGTTTCACCACCGTGACGAGGACGACCGCGGGGTTACACCCACGTGAACGCAGCACCGACCGTGCCGTCGGCGGCCGGCACGGTCGGTGAGGGTGTCGCGGTGGCGGCTCAGACCACCGAGACGTACTCGGGGATGTCCTGGACCACCCGCTCCTTGAGCCGGCTGACCGCGTCCACGCCCTTGTACCGGGAGGCGGCGGCCTCGGTGGTCTTGCGGACCCGCGAGTTGAGCCGCTCGGAGCGGACCTTGGTGGCGATGTCCACCGCCTGCTCGGCGAAGACCGCCGCCTCCTCCGGCTCGTTCTGCAGGAGGTGCACGCTGGCCATGCCGACCAGGTTGAAGGCATAGGAGCGGACGTGGTCGCCGTCCTGCCGGAACAGGTCGACCGCGCGCTCCATCACCGGCGCCGACATCGAGGCGTACAGCTCGGAGTTGTCCGAGTGGTAGGCGAGGTCGCGGAAGGAGTGCGCGTTCTCCGCGTTCAGCTCGGCCGGCGAGAAGAACTTCAGCCAGTCCGGGTCGCCGTCGCCCTCGCGGATGTCGGTGAAGGTGTCCTCGGCCAGCCGGATCGCCCGGGCGCACCGGTTCACCTCGCCGATCGTGGCGTACGCGCGCGCCTCCATCGCGTACAGCAGGGACTGCTGGCGCGGGGTGGCGGTGTCCCGGCTGCCGTACTGGGCGAGGTGGATCAGCTCCAGCGCGTCCTCGCCGCGGTTGAGGTGGATCATCTGCCGGCTCATGTCGGTGAGGATCAGCGCGCCGAACGGGCGGTCGCCGGCCTCCTTGGCGGCGTGCAGCGCCAGCACGTAGTACTTCTGCGCGCTGGGGTGCATGCCGACGTCGTAGGACATCCAGCCCGCCAGGTGGGCCAGCTCCGCGGTGAGCCGGAACAGCCGCTTGGTGGTCTGCTCCGGGTAGGTCTCCTGGAGCAGGTCGGTGACCTCGTGGAGCTGGCCGACCACGGCCTTGCGGCGCAGCCCGCCGCCGTTCTGCGCGTCCCACTGCCGGAACATGACGGTGGTCTGCTCCAGCAGTTCCAGCTCGGGCTCGGAGAGCCGGCCGGTGAACGGCTCTCCGCCGTTGGCCGCGGTCAGGATCGGGGTGGGCGCGCCGGTCGGACCGGGCGCCAGCCAGCGCTGCATCGGCTCGATCAGCGCGGCACCGGCGGTCAGGGCGAGCGAGGTGCCCAGGAAGCCGCGCCGGTTGAGCATGAGGTCGCTGCGCGAGTAGTCGCTGATCAGCTGGACGGTCTGCGGCGCGCTCCACGGCAGGTCGACGCCGCCGCCGACGGTGGAGACCGGCACGGCGGCGCGCAGGCCGAGGTCCTCGATGGAGACCACCGAGCCGAACCGCTCGGAGAACAGCTCGGACATGATCTTCGGAATGGGCTCGCGCGGCTGTTCGCCGTCGAGCCAGCGCCGCACCCGCGAGGTGTCCGTGGAGACGTGGTGGGCCCCGATCTGCCGGGCCCGACGGTTGACCTGGCGGGCCAACTCTCCCTTGGACCAGCCGCTGCGGGCGAACCACGTGGTCAGCTTCTCGTTGGGTTGCTTCTCTGCCATGGGTCCGTCCCCATCCCGCCCGGGCCCCCGGGGCCCCGATCGTGACCGCCCGACGGTTGCGGGCTCTTGCCAGACGTGTCGTACCGGACTGCGGCGCTCGCACCGCAGACGGACCGTCAGTTCCCCAACTCCCGGCCCGCCATGGCCGGAAGCGGACACCCCGACGAGGTCCGTGTGCTGAACGTAACGCCCCGCGCACCGCCCCGGGGAGCGGCCCTGGCGAAACGCCACCTTTCGCCACCCCCAGGAGTGAACCGAACCGTGTCAGCAGACGGTTCACTAGGAAGTCCCGACGGCCCGGCATATGCAGGCCGCCAAGTCCCCGACAGCACCCGGCTTTTCAGGCGAACCGCCGCCGCCACAGGCGGACTTCGCACCCGCACTGACCGACGACCCTCCCGCGCACAGACGATCCGGCATCGGCACCGCCGACCACAAGGCGGCGCACGGGGCGCACCAGGGCAACTGGCGCACACCGCGCGCCGCACGCCGCCACCGCACCACGCACCACGCACAGGAAAAGCAACACACAGTCACCGTCCCGTAACCATGGGCAACAAGAACCTGTTGGGGGAGGCATGGACAAGCTGTTCGGCGAACTTCGCCTGGGGCACCTGCGGCTGGCGCCGCTGGGCGCGCGCCGTCGCACCCGCGCCACCGCGCGGCAGGCGGCCGCGGAGTACACCGGCCGGTGGGGCTGGGCCGTCCTCGTCGGCGAGCCGGTCCGCGCGGCGGGCCCGGCCGGCAGCCCGGAGCGCTGCCACTGCGGCCGGCAGCGCTGCGCCGCCCCCGGCCTGCACCCCGTCCCCGGCGCCGGACCGGCCGTCCGCCCCGGCACCGACGTCTCGGTGCTGTTCCCGACCGGCCGCGCCTTCGACGTCCTCGACGTCCCCGAGCCGGCCGGCCTGCAGGCACTGGTCCGGCTGGAACGGATGGGCACCCAGATCGGCCCGGTACTCGCCTCGCCCACCGGACGGCTGCAGTTCCTGGTCGCGCCCGGCACCGCCCGCCGGCTGCCGGACCTGCTCTACCGGATGGGCTGGGACGACGCCGCGCTCGACCTCACCTGCCACGGCGAGGGCAGCTTCGTCGCCGCGCCGCCCACCGTGCTCGCCGGCCTCGGCCCGGTCCGCTGGCTGCGCCGCCCAACGCGCGACAACGCCGGCTGCCCGCCCGAGGCCCGTCTGCTGCTCGGCACCCTCGCCTACGCCTGCCACCGCGGCCGCGAGCGCACCCGCGAACCCGCCTGGATCGCCTGATCGTCCGACCACCCGATCGTCCGACCCTCCGCTGCTCCGATGCCACTCCGGTGCCGCTCCGGTGCCGCTCCGATCGTCCGGGAGAACGCCGAAGGGCCCGCCCCTCGCGGGAGCGGACCCTTCACCGGTGGCACCGGACGGTGCTCAGTCCCCGATCAGCGCGTCCACGAACGCGCCCGGCTCGAACGGCGCCAGGTCGTCGGCACCCTCGCCGAGCCCGATCAGCTTGACCGGCACGCCCAGCTCGCGCTGGACGGCGACCACGATGCCGCCCTTGGCGGTGCCGTCCAGCTTGGTCAGCACGATGCCGGTGATGTCGACCACCTCGGCGAAGACCCGGGCCTGGATCAGCCCGTTCTGACCGGTGGTGGCGTCCAGCACCAGCAGCACCTCGTCCACCGGGCCGTGCTTCTCCACGACCCGCTTGACCTTGCCCAGCTCGTCCATCAGGCCGGTCTTGGTGTGCAGACGCCCGGCGGTGTCCACCAGGACGGTGTCCGCGCCCTCGGCGATGCCCTCCTTGACGGCGTCGAAGGCGACCGACGCCGGGTCGCCGCCCTCCGGCCCGCGCACGGTGCGCGCGCCGACCCGCTCGCCCCAGGTCTGCAGCTGGTCGGCGGCGGCGGCACGGAAGGTGTCGGCCGCGCCGAGCACCACCGTGCGGCCGTCGGCGACCAGCACCCTGGCCAGCTTGCCGGTGGTGGTGGTCTTGCCGACGCCGTTGACGCCGACGACCAGGACGACCGCGGGGCCCTCGTCGTGCTTGGTGGAGCGCACGGTGCGGTCTGCGTCCTTGCCGATCAGCTCGACGAGCTCCTCGCGCAGCAGGCCGCGCAGGTCCTCGGGGGTGCGGGTGCCGAGCACCTTGACCCGGGTGCGCAGCCGCTCGACCAGCTCCTGGGTGGGGGCCACGCCCACATCGGCGGTCAGCAGGGTCTCCTCGATCTCCTCCCAGGTGTCCTCGTCGAGGTGCTCGCGGGAGAGCAGCGAGAGCAGGCCCTTGCCGAGCGAGTTCTGCGAACGGGAGAGCCGCGAGCGCAGCCGGACCAGTCGGCCGGCGGTCGGCTCGGGAACCTCGATGGCCGGGGCTTCCTCGGCCGCCTCGGGGGCGGCTTCGACCTCGGCACGGGCCTCGGCCTCGGCCTCGGGGAGCTGGACCTCCTCGACGGTGCGGCGCGGTTCCTCGGTCGGCGGCGCGGCCTCCTCGCCGACGGCGGGCTCGCGCGGGGTCGGGGGCGCCGTGATGACCGGCGCCTGCGACTTCGGGGGCAGCTGCTGGCGTCGTCTGCCGGAAACGACGAGTCCGGCGATCGCGCCGACGGCGACCACCGCGATGACTACGGCAAGAATCACGTATTCCATAACTCTCCAAGTATCCGCGACACCGGTCCCGGCGAACCGCAGGCGGCCGGGTGGATCACCCGCCGACCGGACGGGGGCCGGAAGTGGATCACCGGCGGGTCAGGGCCGCCGCTCCTTCTGGTCCTCCCTCAGCCGCTGACTGATCACCTGCGAGATGCCGTCGCCCTTCATGGTCACCCCGTACAGGGCGTCGGCGGACTCCATGGTCAGTTTCTGGTGGGTGATCACGATCAGCTGGGAGCTCTCCCGCAGCTCCTCCATGATCGCGATCAGCCGCCGCAGGTTGGTCTCGTCCAGCGCGGCCTCCACCTCGTCCATGACGTAGAACGGGCTGGGCCGGGCCTTGAAGATCGAGACCAGCAGCGCCACCGCGGTCAGCGAGCGCTCGCCGCCGGAGAGCAGCGACAGCCGCTTGACCTTCTTGCCGGGCGGGCGGGCCTCCACCTCGACGCCGGTGGTCAGCATGGACTCCGGCTCGGTGAGCACCAGCCGCCCCTCTCCGCCCGGGAACAGCCGGGAGAACACGCCCTCGAACTGCGCGGCGGTGTCGTGGTAGGCGGCGGTGAACAGCTGCTCGACCCGCTGGTCGACGTCCTTGACGATGTCGAGCAGGTCGCGCCGGCTGCGCTTGAGGTCGTCCAGCTGCTCGCCGAGGAAGGTGTGCCGCTCCTCCAGGGCGGCGAACTCCTCCAGCGCCAGCGGGTTGACCTTGCCCAGCTGCTGGTACGCCCGCTCGGCCGAGCGCAGCCGCTTCTCCTGCTCCGCGCGGACGTAGGGGTACGGCTCCTCCGGCTCCCGCCCCTCCTCCGGCGTGGACGGCGGGACGAGCTGGTCCGGCCCGTAGGAGGCCAGCAGTTCGGAGCCCTCGATGCCGAACTCCTCCAGCGCCCGGCCCTCCAGCTGTTCGATCCGCAGCCGCTTCTCCGCCCGCAGCACCTCGTCACGGTGGCCGGCGTCGACCAGCTTGTCCAGCTCCTCCTTGAGCTCGCGCCCATGCCCGCGGTGCTCCTTCAGTTCCGCCTCGCGCACCGCCCGGGCCTGTTCGACGGCGGCCCGTTCGGCGTCCGCGCGGGCCAGCGACACCTCCAGGCAGGCGAGCAGCTGCCGGGCGCCCCCGGCGACGGCGCCGGCCACGGCGGCGTCCCGCTCGGCGCGCCGGCGGCGTTCGGCGGCCCGGGCGCGCGCCTCGCGCTCGGCGCGGGCGGCCCGGTCCAGCTGATCGGCCCGGCCGGCCAGGGCGCGGACCCGCTCCTCGTGGGTGCGCACGGCGAGCCGGGCCTCCAGTTCGGCCTGCCGGGCGACGGTGGCGGCCGCGGCCAGCCGCTGCTGTTCGGCGGCGTCCGGCTCGTCCTCGCCGTCGGCGGCGGTCTCCTCGGCGACCGTCAGCCGCTCGGCCAGTTCCTCGGCGGTGGCGAGCAGTTGGGCCAGGCCCTCCTCGGCACGGCCGGCCGCGGCGGTCAGCCGTTCGGCCTCGCCGGCGGCGGCCCGGGACTGTCCGCCGAGCCGGCCCAGGGTACCCGCCACCTCGGCCCGCTCGCGTTCCAGCTGCCGCCGCCGGACGGCGAGTTGCTCCAGTTCGGCGGCAGACTCCCGGCGCCGTTCGGTGAGTTCGGCCAGTCGCCCGGCCGACTCGGCGCAGCGGACGTCGAGTTCGCCGATCGCCCGGACGGCCTCGTCCACCGCGGCCTGGGTCTCCAGCAGGCTGGGGGCGGCGCCGGAGCCGCCGTGCGCGAAGCCGGCGCCGAGCCGGTCGCCCTCGGCGGTGACGGCGCTCAGCGCGGGGTGCGCGGCGACCAGCCGCAGCGCCTGGTCGAGGGTGTCCACCACCACAACGCCGGCCAGCAGCCGGACGACGGCGTGCCGCAGTTCGGCCGGGCCGTCGACGAGGTCGGCGGCCCAGCGGGCACCGGGCGGCAACTCCCCCGCCGGGTCGGCCGGTTCGGGGGCTCCGGCGATCAGCAGGGCGGCCCGGCCGGCGTCCTCCTTGCGCAGCAGCCGCAGCGCCTCGGCGGCGGCGTGGGGCGAGTCGACGGCCACCGCGTCGGCGGCGGCGCCGAGGGCGGCGGCGACGGCGGTCTCGTGGCCGGGGGCGGTCCGCAGCAGCGCGGCGGCCGGTCCGAGCAGCCCGGTCGTCGGGTCCCCGGCGGCGAGCAGTGCGCCGCTGCCGTCCTTGCGGCGCAGGCCGAGCGCCAGCGCCTCGTGCCGGGCGGTCAGCGCGGCCCGCTCGCGCTCGGCGGTGCCGGCGGCCTCGCGCGCGGCGGCGAGCTCCTGCTCGACGGCGGCGAGCCGTTCCCGGGCGCCGTCGTGCGCGGTGTCGGCGCGTTCGCCGTCCTCGGTGTCGGCCTCGACCCGGACCCGCAGCTCCTCGTACTCCTGCCGGGCGGCCCCGGCGCGTTGCAGCGCCTCGTCGCGGGCCTCGGCGAGCCGGCCGATCTCGGCCTCGGCGGCGGCGGCCTTGGAGCGGGCGGCGGCGGCCTGCCCCTGGAGCCGGGCCAGTCCCTCGCGGCGGTCGGCGATGGCCCGGGCGGCGTCCTTGAGCCGGCGCTCCTCGACGGCGAGGGCGCGTTCCAGCCCGGCCCGGCCCTCGACGGCCTCGTCGAGCGCCTCCTCGGCCTGCTCCAGGGCCGCGGCCAGCGCCGTCTCCTCCTCCCGGACCCGCCCGGCCTCGCGCTCCAGCTCCTCCGGGTCCCGGCCGCGCCGCTCCTCGGCCCGCCCGCCGCCGGCGGCGGCGTGCCGGGCCGCGGCCTCGGCCAGCCCGATGGTGCCGCGGGTGCGCTCGGCCAGCGCGGAGAGCCGGTACCAGGTCTGCCGGGCGGCCTCCAGGCCGGGGCCGAGCTGCTGGACCTGCGCCTCCAGCACGGCCTCGCGCCGGATCGCGTGGCCAAGTTCCTGCTCGACGGTGGAGCGGCGCAGCCGCAGGGCCAGTTCGTCGGCGATCTCCGCCTCGACGGCGGTGCGCAGCGCGAGCAGGTCGTCGGCGAGCAGTCGCAGCCGGGCGTCGCGCAGGTCGGCCTGGATGCCGGCGGCGCGCCGGGCGATCCGGGCCTGCCGGCCGAGCGGGCCGAGCTGGCGGCGCAGTTCGGCCACCAGGTCCTGGACGCGGTTGAGGTTCACCTGCATCGCGTCCAGCTTGCGCAGCGCCTTCTCCTTGCGCTTGCGGTGCTTGAGGACACCGGCCGCCTCCTCGATGAAGGCGCGCCGGCCCATCGGATCGGCGTGCAGGACGGAGTCGAGCTGTCCCTGGCCGACGATGACGTGCATCTCGCGGCCGATGCCGGAGTCGGAGAGCAGTTCCTGGATGTCGAGCAGGCGGCAGGTGTCGCCGTTGAGCGCGTACTCGCTGCCGCCGTTGCGGAACATCGTCCGGGTGATGGTCACCTCGGAGTACTCGATCGGCAGGGCGCCGTCGGTGTTGTCGATGGTGAGGCTGACCTCGGCGCGGCCGAGCGGGGCGCGCCCGCTGGTCCCGGCGAAGATGACGTCCTCCATCTTGCCGCCGCGCAGCGACTTGGCGCCCTGCTCGCCCATCACCCAGGAGAGCGCGTCGACGACGTTGGACTTGCCGGAGCCGTTGGGCCCGACCACGCAGGTGATGCCGGGCTCGAAGCGGAGGGTGGTCGCGGAGGCGAAGGACTTGAACCCGCGCAGCGTCAGACTCTTCAGGTGCACGCGCCGGTCTCCTCACCTCGCTCGCCAGGGGCTCCAGCGGCGACTGTATCCCCCGGCGGTGCGGCGGCAGGCTCCCGGACACGGCCCCGGACACGACGAAGGGACGCCACACGGGGCGTCCCTTGCAAGCTGCGTCCCTTTCGGGGCGGCTCAGTGCACAGCGGCGTCGATCGAGGGAGATCGGGCGGGACTCAGGTGAGAGCCGGCTCCCGCTGATCCAGGTCGATGCTGTTGAGCAGCGAGTGCTCGCCGGCGACAGCGGTGAGAGCGTCGTTCTCAGCCTGCATCCGAAGGAGCTCGGCTTCGAGATCCTGGACGCGCTGCTGCAGCCGTCGCATCTCGGAGAGCATTCGCGGGTCGGGGCCGCCGACGTACCCGAGAAGCGCCTTTGCCATGATGAATGGTCCTCCACGCTGAGTGACCGAACCGGAACGGTACAGGTCTAGGGGGAAGGGGGACGCACGCGCGGCGCGCACCGGCAGTGCTGGCTGGGCACTACGGCACAACCACCGTGAGCTGGGCTCACAGGGGCGTGTGCCTACCGGAATGACGCGGTCGTGTGCGCGGGCTTCCAGCGTCTCACCAAAGACGGTACGGGTCAACACGATCACCGCACGCTACCGCGCCCCTGTCACCTGCCTGGCGGTGTCGTCACGCCGGCCGGCCACGAAGGGGGGTCCACCACGTGCTCGTGGATCATCGTTCGATGCGGAGTCAACCACGAGTCTGCCCGGATGGCAACCGTACGACACCGCCGGTTGCCGATCGTTTTCCGGCGGCTCGTCGCGAGCCGGGCGCGCGGGGGCGGTCAGCGGATCGCGAAGCTCTCGTAGCCGGGGCCGACGGCGGTCCAGATCTCGGTCACCCCGGCGACCCGGCCCGGGGTGTCGGGGCCCCTGAGCAGGGCGAGCAGTTGTTCGCAGTCCGGGGCGAGGCCCTCGGCCACCACCTGCACCCGGCCGTCGCCGAGGTTGCCGGCGTAGCCGGTCAGGCCGATCTCCAGCGCCCGCGCCCTGGTCCACCAGCGGAAGCCGACCTCCTGGACCTTGCCGCGCACCCAGGCGGTGACCCGGACCGGCTCGTCACTGTGGGCGTCGCGATCGTGCATGCCACCGACCCTATCCGCCCCGGCCGTGGCACGCGTCACGGGGCGGACGGTCCCTCGGCCGTCCACCCCGGGCTTCGGACCTCCGCCCGCAGGTCGGCGGCGCGCCCGGGTTCGCCGCAGGTCCGGCAGACCCAGTGCGGGTCGTACGGGTGCGGCGGGTGCCCCTCGGGCGCGTGCTCGAAGACCACCGGCGGCTCGGGCAGCACCCAGCGGTCGCCCCAGGCGAGCAGGGCCTGGGTGAGCGGCGCGAGGTCGCGACCGGCCTCGGTCAGGTGGTACTCGTAGCGCGGCGGCCGCTCGCTGTAGGCCCGGCGCTCGACCACGCCCGCCTCCTCCAGTGCCCGCAGCCGCGCGGCGAGCCGGTCGCGGGGCGCCCCGGTGTTGCGGGCGATCCGGTCGAACCGGTGGTTGCCGTAGAACAGCTCCCGCACCGCGAGCAGCGCCCACTTCTCCCCCACCACGTGGAGCGCGGCGGCGATCGAGCAGGGCCGCCCGGGCAGGGACGGCGGGGCGGGGAGGTCGGAGGTCACGCCGGACAGCCTGCCACACAGGGTTGGGTTCTCAAACCCTGCCGCTCAGGACGGCCAGCCCCGCCAGGGTCTTGAGCTGCCCGGGAGCCACCCGCACGGCGACGGTCGAATCGTCCGCGAACCGCAGCTCGACCCGGCGGGCACGCGAGCCGGCGCGAGGGTCCGGGGGCCTGCGCAGCCGGAACGGCCCGAGATCGGTCAGGTGCTCGGCCGCGAACGCGCCGCGCCGCTTCAGCAGCAGGACCCGGCGGTCGGTGACGGCCAGCAGCACGAAGCCGAAGGTGTCCGACGAGCGCGACGGCTCGGCCTCCCGGGCGGCGGCGGCGAACCGGCCCGCGGTGCTCTCCCAGCCGCCCCGCACCGGCGGCGTGGCCAGGCGCCCGCCGACCACCAGCACGGTCAGGCCGGCCAGGCCCACCAGCACCTCGGGTTCCAGGAGGTCGAGACCGTGCTCGATCGTGTTCTCCACGCCGGCCTCCACGTCCCGCCCGGACCGCCGGTAGCGCTTCGGCGGCCGGAGGACCAGCGCGCTCAGCCGGACCTCGACCAGTCCCAGCAGTTCCTCGTCCCCCCGCAGCCACCGCTCTGCCAGGGCATGATCCGGTGCCACTCCCCCGCCCCCTCCGTCGGCGTCCCCTCCCCGACACGCCACGGCCCCCGCCGGTCACCCGACGGGGGCCGTGGGCCGATCATCGCATCGGCCTGAGGCTCAGGACAGAGCGCGTGACGGCGTCAGAACCCGCCACCGAAGTCGCCGCCACCCCCGAAGTCGCCGCCGCCGCCGAAGTCACCGCCGCCGCCGAAGTCACCGCCGTCGAAGCCGCCACCGAAGTCGGAGGCGTTGAAGTCCGCACCGGAGAAGTCGCCGCCGTCGAAGCCGGCGCCCGCGTCGACGGGGCCGGCCGCGTACGCCGGGGTGGCCATCATCGAGCCGAGCATGGTGCCGACCAGCAGCCCGGGCAGCAGACCGCCGCCGCCGAAGCCGCCGAAGTAGCCGCCCGCCCAGGGGCCGTAGGCCGGGCCGGCGTTCCAGTACGGCTGCGGGCCGTGCTCGGTCGGGACGGTCCGGACCTCCGGGTCCAGGCCGGCCGCCAGCCGGTCCGCGTCGGCCTTGCAGACCGGGACGGAGCGGGCGGCGCCGCCCGCCGGGGACCACTCGGCGTCCAGCACGGACGGGCCGTGCCGCGGGTCGAAGAAGCACGGCGGCCGGCGCTCCGGCAGCGGGCGCTTGTCCCGCCGGGCCGCCAGGGTGGCCAGCGCGAACCGGCCGTCCTCCAGCGCCTCGGTCACCGGCTTCACGTCCTCCGGCCCCTTGGCCTCGTCCATCAGCCGCTTGGCCGTCTCGTACGAGTCCAGGGCGTGGGTGTAGTCGCCGCGCTGCACGTCGTCGGCGTCCGCGGCGGACGGCACGAAGTCGAGCCGGTCCAGCTCCTCGCCGTAGGCGGTGATGTCCTCGTCGACCACCTGGCGCAGCTGTGCCAGGTCGGCCCGGCGCTGCTCCTCCTTCTTCCGCTTGGCCCGGCGGAACAGCAGGAAGACGCCGGTGCCGGCGAGCGCCAGCAGGGCCAGCGGGACGACCACCGCGGCGGCGGAGACGCCGCCGCTGTCGCTGTTCACGCCGTGCCCCTTGATCTGCGGGGCGGCGGTGTCGACGAAGTCGTTCAGGGTGGCGTCGATGTTGCCGGGGTGGGAGCGGAAGGAGGCTCCGGCGATCCGCTCGGCGCTCGCGCTGGCCAGCGCGGCCTTGTCGGAGCGGGCCTGGAACTGGTCCCCGCGCCAGATCGCGTAGGTGCCGGTGATGCCGACCTTGGTGCGCAGGTCGTCGAAGACGGTCCTGGCGCCGTACGGGTCGGCGGCCGGGACGACCGCCACGAAGATCGGCTTGTCCGCCTTGCGGATCTTCGCGGTCAGGGCGTCGGCCTGGCTCTGGCCGAACCGGTCCGCCATCGCCGGGTCGACGTAGACCCGGCCCTGCTTGAGCGTGGCGGCCGCGTCGTCGAGACCGCCGGCCGCCGAGGCCGCCGGTGCCAGCAGGAGCAGCAGCCCGAGCAGCGCCGACACCAGCGCCACCGGCCCGACGCCCCGGGAACGTCGTCGTGCAAGGGTTCTCATGCCTCGACGCTACCCCGAACGGCCCCGGTGCAAGGCATACCGGCCGGGCACCACCCGGCCGGGCACCCCCACCGTCCGCCGGGGTGCGTCCCCTTCTCCGGGATGATCTTGCGCCCCACCGCCCCTGAACCGGCCCCGGGGCGGGAACCCGGCCGACGGCCCGCGCGTACCTCCCGGCGGACAGCGGACCGGACCGGACGCCGGGCAGGGCGTGCCGACCGTACCCCTCGACCGGGCACACTGGTGGCCGTACCACCTCCTCATGACCATCTTTTGACCATCCCGCACCACCCCTCCTGATCGGAGCTCCGCGTGTTGATCGGCCTCGTCACCGCCGTGGCGGCCTCCGCCTGCTACGGCACCGGTTCGGTCCTGCAGGCCGTCGGCTCCCGGCGCTCCGCACGCGAGGAGGCCGCCCGGGGCGGAGCCTCCACCGGCACCACCGCGCACGGCGGGCCCAGCCTCGCCTCCACCGCCAAGGCGGCCGTGACCTGGGAGTTCATCCTCGGCACGGTGCTGGACTTCATCGGCTTCGGGCTCGGCGCGCTGGCCGCCCGGATGCTGCCGCTCTTCCTCTCCCAGACGATCATCAGCGCCAACCTGGTGATCACCGCAGTGCTCTCGATCAAGCTGCTCGGCATCCGGCTCAAGCAGCTGGAGTGGGCCTCGATCGGCGTGCTCTGCTCGGCGCTGGTGCTGCTCGCGGTCTCCGCCGGGCCGGAGGGCGGCCACCACGCCGCGATGGCCTTCCACTGGTGGCTGCTGGCGATCACCACCGTGCTGCTGGCCGGCGGCGGCCTGCTGGTGCGCCGGATGGGCGCCAACGGCGCGATCGTCGCCGGTCTGCTCTCCGGCCTCGGCTTCGGCGCGCTCGGCGTCGGCGTGCGCATCCTCAACGGCGTGGAGCCGTTCGACCTCGGCCGGCTGCTCTCCGACCCGGCCCTGTACGCGATCCTGGTCGGCGGCATCGGCGGCATGTACGTGCACACCGTGGCGCTGCAGATCGGCTCGGTGAACGGCGCCACCGCCGCCCTGGTGGTCGGCGAGACGGTGCTGCCCGGCGCGGTCGGCGTGATCTGGCTCGGCGACTCCTCCAAGGCCGGCCTCGGCTGGCTCGGTGTGCTCGGCTTCCTGATCGCGGTGGTCGCGGCGGTCGGCGTCGCCTACTTCGGCCAGGACACCCACGGCGGACAGCCCGAACCGGCCCCGGCCGAACCGGAGCTCGCCAAGAACTAGGTCCCGCGGGTCACCGCACCCGCGGTGCGCGCTGGCAGCGGGGGCAGAAGTAGCTGGAGCGGTTCATCCAGGCGGCCCGCCGCATGGCGGTGCCGCAGCGCCGGCAGGGCTCGTGCTCCCGCCCGTAGGCGTCCAGGTCGCGGGAGAAGTAGCCGCTCTCGCCGTTCACATTGACGTACAGGCTGTCGAAGCTGGTGCCGCCGACGGCCAGCGCCGCCGTCATCACGTCCCGGGCGTTGGCCAGCAGCAGCAGCGCCTGCGGCCGGGTCAGCGTCGCGGTCGGCCGGTCGTAGTGCAGCCGGGAGCGCCACAGCGCCTCGTCGGCGTAGATGTTGCCCACCCCGCTGATCAGCGTCTGGTCCAGCAGCGCCCGCTTGACGGTGGTGCGCCGGGCGCGCAGCGACGCCGCGAAGGCGGCGTCGTCGAAGCGGGGGTCCAGCGGGTCGCGGGCGATGTGCGCGATGGAGAGCGGGGTGCCCTCCGGATCGCCGTCCTCGGCCTCCTCGACCGCGAGACCGCCGAAGGTCCGCTGGTCGACGAAACGCAGCTCGCGCCCGCCGTCGGTGAACCGCAGCCGCACCCGCAGGTGCGTCTCGTCCGGCACCGTCGGGTCCTGGACCAGCAGCTGGCCGCTCATCCCGAGGTGGCCGATCAGCGAGAAGCCTTCGCCCGCCCCGGACAGCGGCACCCAGAGGTACTTGCCGCGGCGCTGCGCCGCACCGAGGGTGGTGCCGGTGAGCCGGGCCGCGAAGTCCGCAGCACCGGCCGGCTGACGGCGCACCGCGCGCGGGTGCAGCACCTCGACGCCGGCGACGGTCCGCCCGGCGACCCAGTTCGCCAGACCGCGGCGGACGACCTCGACCTCGGGAAGTTCGGGCACGGGAACACGCCTCCAGCGGAACGGACTCGGCTCTGCAGGAGGAAGGCTACTGCGTGGTCAGGCGCTGTTCGGCAGGCGGTCGGCGTACTTCTCCCTGATCGCCCGCCAGGCGCTCTCCGCGGCCTTCTGCTCGGCTTCCTTCTTCGAGCGGCCGACGCCGCTGCCGAAGTCCTCGCCGGCCACCCGGGCCGCCGCGGTGAAGGTCTTCTCGTGGTCCGGACCGGACTCCTCGACCACGTACTCCGGCACTCCGATGCCCACCGAGGCGGTGAGCTCCTGGAGGCTGGTCTTCCAGTCCAGGCCGGCGCCCAGCTGAGAGGATTCCTCGATCAGCGGGTCGAACAGCCGGTGGACGAACTCGGTGGCGGCGTCCAGACCCCGGTCCAGGTAGACGGCCCCGATGACCGCCTCGACCGTGTCGGCGAGGATCGACGACTTGTCGCGGCCGCCGGTGCCCTCCTCGCCCTTGCCGAGCCGGATGAACGCGCCCAGTTCCAGGCCGCGGCCGACATCGGCGAGCGCGCGCGAGTTGACCACCGCGGCGCGCAGCTTGGCGAGCGTGCCCTCCGGGACGTCCGGGTGGACGCGGTAGAGGGTGTCGGTCACCACCAGGCCCAGCACCGAGTCGCCGAGGAACTCCAGGCGCTCGTTGGTGGGCAGGCCACCGTTCTCGTACGCGTACGAGCGGTGGGTCAGGGCACGTACCAGAAGGGCGCGCTCGAGCGTGTACCCGAGGCGCCCTTCCAGGACGTCGTATTCGGTCGAAGCCGGCCCGCCGGCCCTGCCACCGCCCGAAGGAGTCTTCGGAGCCGTGGTCGCCTTGCGGGAGGAGTTACCGTCCGACATCGATCCGTGCACCCCGCCGATCAGACCGAGAGGACCTGGCGGCGGTTGTACGTGCCGCAGCTCGGGCACGCGATGTGCGAGAGCTTCGGCTCGTGGCAGCGGTCGCACGCCACGAGGGCCGGGGCAACGGCCTTCCAGTTGGACCGGCGGTGGCGCGTGTTGCTGCGCGACATCTTCCGCTTCGGAACAGCCACGGCTACTTCTCCTGGTTCTCGGCGAGACCCTCACGGGTGTCGCTGTTCTTGATTCCGTCACCCTCGTCGCCGTGGGCGGCGGAGAGTCCCTGCAGAGCCGCCCACCGGGGGTCGGCGGCGTCGTGGTGGTGCGCCGGGTCGTCGCTCAGGCGCGCTCCGCATTCGGAGCACAGGCCCAGGCAGTCTTCCTGGCACACCGGCTGCAGCGGCAGTGCGAGCACCACCGCGTCACGCAGCACCGGCTGGAGGTCGAAGTAATCGCCCTCCAGGCGGTAAGTCTCTTCCTCCGAGTCCTCTTCGAGGTCCTCGGCCCCGGCGGTCCGGGCGCGGTGGCGCTCGTCGGACTCCGGGTAGTAGTACAGCTCCTGGAAGTCCACGTCGAGGTCGGACTCGACCGGCTCCAGGCACCGGACGCACTCGCCCTCGACCCGGGTCTCGGCGGTGCCGGTGACCAGCACGCCCTCGACCACGGACTCCAGGCGGAGTTCCAGCGTGATCTCGCTCTTCTCCGGGACACCGATCACATCGATGATCCCCAGGCCCTCGGGGGCCTCCAGGGTCCGGGTCACCCTGCGCAGCGCACCCGGACGACGGCCCAGCTCGTGCGTGTCGAACACGAGGGGGTCGCGGTGGTCGAGGCGGTTCAAGGTGTCCTGACTTCCTGAGGGGTTCCGGTGCGCGGCGCTGCTCGTCGGGGGATGCGCGGGCAGACCGACGGCCCGACACGGAGAGGCCGGAGTGGTCAGACTACCCGAGTCTCCCGCCAGGCCCAACTTCGTGCCCGCGCCCTACCGGCCGCCGAGCTCCCGCAGCCGGGTCATGTCGATCATGCTGGTGTCGAAGAAGCTGGTCTCGTCCAGCCCGGCCTGGGTCTGCTGCGGCACGGGCGCGGGCGGGTTGGCGGGCTGCTGCGGGTAGCCGTAGCCGGCGTTGTACTGCTGCTGGTCCTGGTAGCCCTGCTGCTGGGGCGGGTAGCCGTAGCCGCCGCCCTGCCGGCCGTCGTCGTACCCGGGCTGCTGCCCGTGCTGCTGGCCCTGCTGCTGCTGGTAGGCGTACTGGGCGCCGTACGGGTCCGCGGCCTGGCCACCGGCCGGGTCGTAGCCGCCGCCGTACACCTCGGCGTACTGGGCGCCGCCCTGCTGCGCGGCCGCGTACTGGTCCGCGCCGGGCGCCTGCCAGCCGGCCGCGGCCGGGTTCTGCTCCGGCCAGGTCTGCTGCTGCGGCACCTCCTCCCGGTACCAGGCCAGCTCGGTGCCGTCCGCGTCCCCGGCGAAGCCCGCCGCGACCGCCTCGGCCCGCTCCTTGGCCTGCTGCGCCTCGTCGGCGGCGGCCAGGTAGGCGCCGAGCTCGTCGATCGGCCGCTTGCCGGTCAGCTTGTCGCGGCCCTTGCCGACCGCCTCCAGGGTCGCGCTGAGCACGTTCTCCAGGGTGGCGAGCTTCACATCGACGTACTCGTCGACCTCGGGGCTGGGGCTGATCCGCTGCGGCTGGAACTCCTCGCCGTCGGTCTCGCCCTCGTACTCGGTCTCGAAGACGCTCGTGTCACCGCGCAGCTTGGTGCGGCCGCGGCCGACGGCGCCGAGCGTCTTGGTCAGCACGACCTCGAAGTTGGCGAGCTTGCTGTCCACGTAGTCGTCGGCCTCGGCGCGCTTGGTCTCGATCTCGGCGCGGGCCTCGGCGAGGATCCGGTCGGCCTCGGCCTGGGCGCGGCGGACCACCTCGGTGTCGGAGATCAGCGAGCCGCGCTCGGAGTGCGCGCCCTGGATGATCCGGTCGGCCTCGGCCTGGGCGTCCGCGACCACCGACTCGTGGTCGGCCATCACCGACTGGGCCTGGGCCAGCTCGGCGGGCAGGGCCGCCCGGAGGTCCTGGAGCAGGGTGATCAGCTCGGCACGGTTCACCACGCAGGAGGCCGACATGGGCATCGAGCGGGCGTTCTCGACGGCCGCCACGATCTCGTCGACCTTGTTCTGCACGTCCACGGGGCTTCGTCTTTCCGTGTGCCGCCGAGGTCCGGCGGAGGCAGCGCCCGGCGCGGTGGACGTCACCGCAGGGGCAGGAATACAGACTGTACGGCCACTGCCGGGCGAGGTCACAACGCCTGCGCGCGGCCGCCTTTCCACCCCTCGGGCAAACCGTGACGAACCAGCAGAAACGGACGTCCGGTCATCCCGGGTTCACTGCTGGGCGCTCCGCTCGGCGATCCGCTCGACCAGCCGGTGGTGCACCGTCTCCGGCAGCAGGTGCGAGACGTCGCCACCGTACGAGGCGACCTCCTTGACCAGCGTCGAGGAGAGGAAGCTGTACGTCGGCGAGGTCGGCACGAAGAGGGTGTCGACGCCGCTCAGGCCGTGGTTCATCTGGGCCATCTGCAGCTCGTAGTCGAAGTCGCTGACCGCGCGCAGGCCCTTGATGATCGCCGGGATGCCCCGGTCGCGGCAGAAGTCCACCAGCAGGCCGAGGTGCGACTCGACGACCACGTTGCCGTACTGGGCGGTGGTCTCCTCGATCAGCTCGATCCGCTCCTCGACCGTGAACATGCCCTGCTTGTTGCGGTTGATCAGCACCGCGACGTGCAGCACGTCGTACAGCTTCGAGGCCCGCTCGATGATGTCGAGGTGACCGTTGGTGATCGGGTCGAAGGACCCGGGGCATACGGCGCGGCGCATGGCGTGTGTGCTCCCTCGTGGGGTGACGGGATCCGGCGGGCCCGGGCCCGCTAGGGGTGGTGGCGGGTCTCGGCGGCGGCGCGACCGTACCAGAGCGTGCCCTCGCCGTAGCGGCGGGAGCGCAGCGTCTCGAAGCCCTCCGGCCACTCGAACGCGCCGCCGCGGGTGCTGCGCTCCACGGTGACGAGTGCGTCCTCCGCGAGCCAGCCCCCAGCCGACAGTGTGATCAGCATCTCGCGCACCTCGTCGTCGGTGACGACGTACGGCGGGTCGAGGAAGACCAGGTCGTACGGGGCCTCCGGGGCGGGTCCGGCGATCACCTTCTCGGCCCTGGCCGCCTTCACCAGCGCGCCCGGCAGGCCGATCGTCCGGACGTTCTCCCGGATCACCCGGGCCGCCTGGGCGTCCGCCTCGACCAGCAGCACGTGCTCGGCGCCGCGCGACAGCGCCTCCAGGCCGACCGCGCCCGATCCGCCGAACAGGTCCAGCATCCGCGCCCCGTGCAGGGGCGCTCCGCGCAGCGCCTCCAGGGTGGAGAACATCGCCTCGCGGGCCTTGTCGGAGGTCGGGCGGGTGCCCCGGCCGGGCGGTACGGCCAGCCGGCGGCCCCCGGCCGCCCCGGCGATCACGCGGGTCATGGTGGTGGGAGGTCCTTTCGTCGCTGCCCGACCACGCTATACGGCCGTGGCCCCCGCCGGTCCGCCCGGCGGGGGCCACGCTCACGCACTCAGGTGATCAGCTCGCCTCGGAACCGGCCGTCCGGGCCGACACGGCCGCGCCGAGCAGCGACGGCGAGGCGTAGCGGGACCAGGACAGGCAGCCGTCGGGCGGGCAGTACTCGGGGCGGCGCGGGTCGTGGCCGAGCTCGCGCAGCTTGGTGCGGACGGAGTCGGGCGTGCGGCCGAAGCGGGCGGCGATCCGGGCGACGGTCTCGCTCTCGTGGAAGCGCCGGACCAGCTCCTCCTCGTGCTGCGGCACCCAGGGGGCGCCGTGGCCGGGGTAGAGCTCGCGCAGCACGTCGCGGTCGGGGATGGGCTCGGAGACGTCGGCGACGATCGCCAGCGCCCGGAGCGCGCGGTTGAGCGCGATCCGCAGCGAGGCGACGTCCTCCACCGGCAGCCGCAGCTTGCCGGAGGCGAGCGGGGCGGCGGCGGCCCCCTCGCGCCAGCCGGTGAGGGTGAGGGTGACCTCGCGGTCGTCGTCGCTGGCGAGTTCGATCCGGAAGACCTTGTCGCCCAGCGGGAGCTCGTTGAGATGACGGAATGCCATGGCTAAACCCCCAAGTGTCGTGCCAGGAACGCACCTTGGGGGTGCGCCCTGAACACCTTCATTCTCTCGTGGGGGTCTGACAATCGGGCCCGGCCGAAGGGCTCCTCAGCCCTTCTCCATGTAGGCCGCGCGGTCCTCGTCGAGCAGGCTCTCCAGGACGGTGCGCAGGTCCGGGTGGGCGGCGAGGTCCGGGTCCTCGGCGACCAGCCGGGTGGCCTCGGCCCGGGCGGTGACGATGACCTCCTCGTCCTCCAGCACCGAGAGCACCTTGAGCGAGGACTTCACACCGGACTGCGCCTGGCCCAGCACATCGCCCTCGCGGCGCTGTTCGAGGTCGATCCGGGACAGCTGGAAGCCGTCCAGGGTGCCCGCCACCGCGTCCAGCCGGGCGCGGGCGGCGCTGGCCGCCGGCATGTCGGTGACCAGCAGGCAGAGTCCGGGGGCGGAGCCGCGGCCGACCCGGCCGCGCAGCTGGTGCAGCTGGGAGACGCCGAACCGGTCCGCGTCCATGATCACCATCGCGGTGGAGTTGGGGACGTTGACGCCGACCTCGATCACCGTGGTGGCGACCAGCACGTCCACCTCGCCGGCCGCGAACCGGCGCATCACCTCGTCCTTGGCCTCCGGGGCGAGCCGCCCGTGCAGGATCTCCACCCGCAGCCCGGCCAGCGGGCCGCCGGTCAGCCGGGCGGCGGTCTCCACGACCGACAGCGGGGGCCGCCGGTCGCCCTCGGCCGCGGCGCCCTCGTCGGGCGCGTCGTCCAGCAGCTCCTCCAGGTCCTCGGCCCGGCGCCCGCGCTTCGCGCCCTTGCCGCCCTTCGGCCCGTCGGGCTCCTCGTCGCCGATCCGCGGGCAGACCACGTACGCCTGGTGGCCCTTGGACACCTCCTCGCGGACCCGCTCCCAGGCGCGGGTCAGGAAGTTGGGCTTCTCGACGGCCGGCACCACATGGGTGGAGATCGGCGAGCGGCCGGCCGGCAGCTGGTCCAGGACGGAGGTCTCCAGGTCCCCGAAGACGGTCATCGCGACCGTGCGCGGGATCGGGGTGGCCGTCATCACCAGCAGGTGCGGCGGCTGCTCGCCCTTGGCGCGCAGCGCGTCCCGCTGCTCGACGCCGAAGCGGTGCTGCTCGTCGACCACCACCAGGCCGAGGTCCTGGAACTGCACCTTGTCCTCGATCAGCGCGTGGGTGCCGATCGCGATGCCGGCGTCCCCGCAGGCCATGTCGAGCAGCGCCTGGCGCCGGGCCGGGACGCCCATCGACCCGGTGAGCAGCACCACCCGGGTGCCCAGGTCGGACCCGCCGAGCAGGCCGCCCTCGGCGAGGTCGCCCATCATCTCGACGACGGAGCGGTGGTGCTGCTGGGCGAGCACCTCGGTGGGCGCCAGCAGCACCGCCTGCCCGCCGGCGTCGACCACGGCGAGCATGGCGCGCAGCGCCACCATGGTCTTGCCGGAGCCGACCTCGCCCTGCAGCAGGCGGTGCATCGGGTGGTCGCTCGCGAGGTCGGCGGCGATCTCGGCGGCCACCTTCCGCTGGCCCTCGGTCAGGGTGAACGGCAGCCGGGCGTCGAAGGCGTCCAGCAGGCCGTCCGGACGCGCCTCGCGCGGCTTGGCGGGCAGCGCGGAGTCGGCGGCCCGGCGCTGGGCGAGGGCCACCTGCAGGACGAACGCCTCGTCCCAGCGCAGCCGTTCCTGGGCGCGTTCGCGGTCGGCCTGGTGGCGCGGCCGGTGGATCAGTTCGAGTGCCTCGGGCAGCCCGATCAGCCCGTGCCGCTCGCGCAGTTCGGCGGGCAGCGGCTCGCCGACGTCGGACAGGTGCTTGGTGAGCGCCGTCTCCACGCAGAGCGAGAGCTTCCAGCTGGGCATCTGGGCGCTGGCCGGGTAGACCGGGATCAGCCGTCCGGCGAACTGCGCCGCGGCGTTGTCGCCGTCCGCCTCGTCGAGCAGCTGGTAGTCGGGCGAGGCCAGTTGGCGGGCCCGGTTGAACACCCCGACCTTGCCCGCGAACAGGCCCTGCGTCCCGGGCCGCAGCTCCTTCTGGCGCCAGCCCTGGTTGAAGAAGACCAGCGAGAGCCGGCTGCGGCCGTCGGTGACCACCACCTCCAGGCGGTCGCCCTTGCGGCCGCGGAAGGGGATCAGGGTGACCTTCTCGATCCGGGCCAGCACGGTGACGTGCTCGTCGATCTCCAGCTCGTCCAGACTGGTGAGCTGGCCGCGTTCGACGTACCGGCGCGGATAGTGGTGCAGCAGGTCCCCGACCGTGCGCAGCTTGAGGCTGTCGGCGAGCACCTTGGCGGTCCGGTCGCCGACGAGCTTGGTCAGTGGTTCATCGAGAGCGCCCATCAGGCCCCTGTTTACACCACCGGACCGACAATCCGGGCGCTCACTCCACGCCGATCAGCAGCGGCGCCGACTCCTGGCCGCCGTGGAAGACCACCGCGTCCACCTCGGGCCGGCTGTGCCGGGCATGGGCGACGAGGTCCTCGGCGAGGCCCTCGGGGGCGCCCTCGCCGAGGACCAGGGTGACCAGTTCGCCGCCCCCGCCGAGCATCCGGTCCAGCACGCTCGCGCCGACCTCGGCGAGGCCGGCACCGATCACCGCGACGTCCCCGTCGATCAGGCCGAGCACGTCGCCGGCCTGGCAGACCCCGGCCATGGTCCAGGACTCGCCCTCGGCGACCGCCAGTTCGGCGTACCGGGTGGCGCCGGCCGCTGAGGTCATGGCGACCACGTCCTCATCGAAGCGCCGCCCGGCCTCGTGCACGGCGAGCGCGGCCAGGCCCTGGACCGGCGAGCGGGTGGGCAGCACGGCGATCCGCACGCCCTCCTCGCGCAGCTGGTCGGCGGCGGCCCCGGCGGCGGCCCGCAGTTCGGGGTCGTTGAGCAGCAGCACCACCTCGCGGGCGGCGGCCCGGCGCACCGCGGCGGCGAGCTCGGCGCTGGCCGGCGGACGGCCGGGCTCGGCGTGCAGGACGACCCCGCCGGCCTGTTCGCAGAGTTCGGCGAGGCCCGCGCCGGAGACCACCGAGAGCACCGCCCGGGCCGGCCGCTCGGGCTCGCCGCGGTCGGCGGCGGCGCCGGAGCGGGCGGCCGCCTCGGCGAAGTGGGTGATCCGGATCTGGTGCGGGCGCCCGGCCTCGACCCCGGCCTCCACCGCGGCGCCCGCGTCGTCGACGTGGACGTGCACGTTCCACAGACCGTCGCCGCCGCCGACCACCAGCGAGTCGCCGAGTTCGCCGAGCCGCGTCCGCAGCACCGGCAGCGCCTCGTCGGGTGCGTCCAGCAGGTAGATCACCTCGAACGCGGGGTGCCCGGGGCCGGGCGGGCGCACGTGCGCCTCGCAGCTCGCCACGGACCGGACGTCGCCCCGCAGCGCGACCGGCCCCATCGGCTGGTGGCCGGCCACCGCGTCGGCGAGCGCCCCGAGGACGGCGACCAGACCGCGGCCGCCGGCGTCCACCACCCCGTTCTCGGCGAGCACGGCGAGCTGCCGGGGGGTCTGCCGCAGTGCGTCGCGGGCGGCCCGGTGGGCGGCCTCGGCGACCTGCCCGAGCCCGTCGCCGGCCCGGCCGGCCTCCCGGGCGGCGATCCTGGCGACGGTCAGCAGGGTGCCCTCGACCGGTTCGGCGACGGCCTGGTAGGCGGCGTCGGCGGCCCGCTGGAGGGCGGCCCGCAGCTGGTCGGCGCCGCCGCCGTCGGCGAGCCTCTCGGCGGCGCCGCGCAGCCACTGGGCGAGGATCACCCCGGAGTTGCCGCGGGCGCCGACCAGGGCGCCGCGGGCCATCGCCCGGGCGGTCTCGGCCAGGCCGGGCGCCGGACCGGGGCCCGGGTCGGCGAAACGGCTCTCCACCTCGGCGGCCGCCGACTCCACGGTCAGGTACAGGTTGGTGCCGGTGTCGCCGTCCGGGACGGGGTAGACGTTGAGTGCGTCGATCTCCTCGCGGGCCTGGCCGAGCGCGCGCAGCGCCAGTTGGCACCAGCTGCGCACGGCCGGGGCGTCGAGCGTGTGCAGCACCAGGTCTCCTCCGGAGATGGGACGCCGTGACGGCCTGAGGGGCGGCAACACCTTCAGGCGGTGGCGAGGGGTCGTAACGGCAGGTTATCGGGGGCGGGGAGGCGGCGGCGGACACGGCGACCGGAGCGATCACCTGGCCGGTCATGGTAGTTTCGTTGAACGGAAGCAAGCGTTGTATGCTCTTCCGGTTGCCTGGAACAGGTTCAGGCTCGCCCCTTGGTCCGGTTCGGTTCACGTGAGTGCTCCGCTGGTCTGGCGGGGTTGTCTCATGTAAATGATCTGAAGTCTTGGAGTGACTCCTGTGGCTGCCAACTGCGACGTCTGCGGCAAGGGGCCGGGCTTCGGCAACAGCATCTCCCACTCGCACCGCCGTACCCCCCGTCGCTGGAACCCCAACATCCAGACGGTGCGCGCTGTGGTTGGGCGGACGCCGAAGCGGCTCAACGTCTGCACCTCGTGCATCAAGGCCGGTAAGGTCTCGCGCTGACGCGCAGACCGGTATGCCGGTCCTCCAGTGAGTCGGTTCATCCTCGGGTGAACCGGCTTTCTGTTGTTCCGGCATGCGACCGACCCGATGTGGGCGGGCCCTCGGGCCCGCCCACAGGCGTTTTCCGGCGCCTCAGCGCCAGCGCCAGGCGTGGTCGACCGGTCCGATGCCGGCGCCGAGCGCGAAGCCGCCGGCGATCGCGCCGGTGATGTACTCCTTCGCCGAGGCCACCGCCTCGGGCAGCGCCTCGCCCTTGGCCAGGCCGGCGGCGATCGCGCTGGCCAGGGTGCAGCCGGTGCCGTGGGTGTGCCGGTTGTCGTAGCGCGGCGCCCGGTACCAGTGCTCCTCGCCGGCCCCGCCGTACAGCAGGTCGGCCGCCTCGCCGGACAGGTGCCCGCCCTTGACCAGCACCCATCGCGGCCCGAGGTCGAGCAGCGCCTTCGCGGCGTCCAGCATCTGCGCCTCGTCCTCGACCACCCGGCCGGTGAGCTGCGTCACCTCGTGCAGGTTGGGCGTGGCGAGGGTGGCGACCGGGAGCAGCCTCTCCCGGACGGTGGCGACGGCCTCGGCGGCGAGCAGCGCGTCACCGTGCTTGGAGACGCCGACCGGGTCGACGACGACCGGGGCGCCGACCCCGGCCAGCAGCTCGGAGACGGTCTCGACCAGCTCGATCGAGGCGAGCATGCCGGTCTTCACGGCCTGGACGCCGATGTCGTCGACCACGCTGCGGAACTGGGCGCGGACGGCCTCGGCGGGCAGCTCCCAGTAACCCTGGACGCCGAGCGAGTTCTGCGCGGTCACGGCGGTGATCACGCTCATGCCGTGCACGCCGAGGGCGAGCATCGCCTTGAGGTCGGCCTGGATGCCGGCGCCGCCGCCGGAGTCCGAGCCGGCGACCGTGAGAACGCGGGGAGGTGCGGTGGAAGACATGCGCCCAACCTACGCGGTCACAGCACCGCCTCGGACTCCACCCAGTGGTCCTCGGGGACGGTCTTGAGCACGGTCACCGCGTCGGCGATCGGCACCATTCGGATGTCGTTGCGTCGCAGCGCGGTGAAGTGGCCGAACTCGCCCCGGTGGACGGCCTCCACGGCGTGCCAGCCGAACCGGGTGGCGAGCACCCGGTCCCGGGCGGTGGGGGTGCCGCCGCGCTGGACGTGGCCGAGGATGACCGGGCGGGCCTCCTTGCCGAGCAGGTTCTCCAGCTCGTGGGCGAGGCGGTTGCCGATCCCGCCGAAGGTCCGGTGCCCGAACCGGTCCACCTCGCCGTGGTCGAAGCGCATGGTGCCGGGCATCGGGGAGGCCCCCTCGGCGACGGCGATGATGGCGAACTTCTTGCCGCGGGCGAACCGGTCCTCGACCATCCGGGCCACCGCCTCGATGTCGAACGGCTTCTCCGGGATCAGGATGCCGTGCGCGCCGCCCGCCATGCCGGCCGTGAGGGTGATCCAGCCGGTGTGACGGCCCATCAATTCCACCACCATGACGCGCTGGTGGGACTCGGCGGTGGTCTTGAGCCGGTCGATCGCCTCGGTGGCGACGTGCACCGCGGTGTCGAAGCCGAAGGTGACGTCGGTGGCGTCGATGTCGTTGTCGATGGTCTTCGGGACGCCGACCACCGGCAGTCCGGCCTCGCTGAACATCCGGGCGGCGGTGAGGGTGCCCTCGCCGCCGATGGCGATCAGCGCGTCGATGCCGATGTCCCGCGCGAGGGTCTTGGCGTTCTCCACCGCCCACTGGATCCGCTCGCGCTGCACCCGGGCCGAGCCGAGGATGGTGCCGCCGAGGGTGAGCAGGCCGGTGACGTCGTCGTGCGAAACGGGGCGGGTGCGGCCCTCGATGAGGCCGAGGAAGCCGTCCTCGATGCCGACGATCTCGTCGCCGTGCACATCGGTGCCCCGGTGCACCACGGAACGGATCACCGCGTTCAGGCCGGGGCAGTCGCCGCCGCTGGTCAGGACTCCGATTCGCATGGTGGTGGACTCTCCCGCTCGAAGTGGTTCAGACCATAATGGTCCAGACCACCCGCGTGAAGAAAGGGCGGCCGGGCCGTGGGCCAAGCCTACGCACTCACCGGCCGGGCGGCCGCCAGCCACCGCCCGGCGCGGGCCGGTTGTCACTCCGCGAAGTGGTCCCAGCCGCCGACCCGGTCCCAGGCCTCGCCGTCCACCGTCACCCGGCCGCCGCGGGCCGCCCGCGCCCGGCCGACGACCTCGCCCACCACCCGCCAGCGGGCGGGCAGTTGGACCCCGCGCGGGAAGGTCGCGACGATCGCGTGGTCCTCGCCGCCGGACAGCACCCAGACCAGCGGGTCGACCCCGACCGCCTGGCCGATGTCCGCCATCTGCGCCGGCACATCGAAGTCGGCCGCCCGCAGGTCGATGTCCACCCCGCTCGCCCCGGCCACGTGCCCGAGGTCGGCGACCAGCCCGTCACTCACGTCGATCATCGAGGTGGCGCCCAGCCCCGCCCCGGCCGGGCCCGCGTGGTACGGCGGCTCCGGACGGCGGTGCGCCTCGACGAAGGCCCGCGGCGAGCGGAAGCCGCGCTGCAGCACCGTCAGGCCGGCCGCCGACCAGCCGAGCCAGCCGGTGACCGCGACCACATCACCCACCTGGGCACCGGCGCGCGTCACCGGCGCGCGCCCCTGGAGGTCCCCGAGCGCCGTGATGGCCAGCGTGATGGTGTCCCCGCGCGCCACGTCCCCGCCGACCACCGTCGCTCCGGCCACCTGGCACTCGTCCCGCAGCCCGTCCATCAGCTCGGTGGCCCAGGTGGTCGGCAGGTCCGCCGGCGCGACCAGGCCCAGCAGCAGCGCGGTCGGCACCGCGCCCATCGCGGCCACGTCGGCGAGGTTCTGCGCGGCCGCCTTGCGGCCCACGTCGTAGGCGGTGGACCAGTCCCGGCGGAAGTGCCGGTTCTCGATCAGCACGTCCGTGGTGGCCACCACGCGGCCGTCCGGGGCCTTCACCACGGCCGCGTCGTCACCCGGGCCGAGGTCGACCGCGTCGGTGAGCGGTACCCGGGCGGTCAGCTCCCTGATGAGTCCGAACTCGCCGAGCTCGCCCACGGTCCCCTGCATCTGCCGTCCTCTCGGTTGCGCCCGGCCGGGCGCGTACGTCCTGCGGTCACGCCGCCTCCGCGCGCAGCGTACGCCCTTCGGGGGCGCACGGGTCTCCCCTCCCCGGCCCGCCGGGAGGTAGCGTGGTGATCAGTCTGCCGTGACCCCGTTCCCCCACCCCGCGCCCCACCGGGCGATCACGGCGGTGATCCCCGAACCCAGCCGCCGGGAGGTCCCCGTGGTACAGGCCTACATCCTGATTCAGACCGAGGTCGGCAAGGCCAGCGCCGTTGCCGAGTCCATCTCCAAGATCCCCGGAGTCATCCAGGCCGAGGACGTCACCGGCCCGTACGACGTGATCGTCCGGGCCGAGGCGGACACGGTGGACGATCTCGGTCGTCTGGTGGTCGCGAAGGTCCAGCAGATCGAGGGCATCACCCGAACCCTCACCTGTCCCGTCGTCCATCTGTAAGACGCGCTTACCATCGGCGGGTGACCCGACAAC
The DNA here is from genome assembly GCF_042887135.1 of Kitasatospora sp. NPDC057965. NCBI lineage: Bacteria > Bacillati > Actinomycetota > Actinomycetes > Kitasatosporales > Streptomycetaceae > Kitasatospora > Kitasatospora sp. NPDC057965. Next base: position 18,414 of record NZ_JBHVPZ010000028.1, on the reverse strand, counting down.
TCCGAGCCCCCCGCTTCCTCGCGGCACTGCCGGCCCCCGTCCGGTGGCTGGCGGTGCCGACCGCGCTCGCCTGCACGGTCGTGGTGCTGATCGGCAGCTGGAGCGCGCCCGTCGAACCCAAGGTCGAGACGCCCGAGCCCCGGGGCAAGGCCGCTCAGTACTGCCGGGCCCTCGCCGCCGCCCTGCCGCAGGAACTCCTCGGCCACGCCCGCAAGGACCCGGACCCGGCCTCCCCGTACGTCGCCGCCTGGGCCGCCTCGCCGCGGATCGTGCTGCGCTGCGGCGTGCCGCACCCCGAGGGGCTGGTCGACGAGAAGCAGGCGGAGATCTCGCCGACCGTCAACGACGTCACCTGGTGGCCGGAGCAGCTCTCCGACGGCGGCTACCGGTTCACCGCCACCCAGCGCGCCGCCTTCGTCGAGGTGACTGTCCCCGGCGGGGCCGCCGCCAACCCGCTGGACGCCGCCGCCGCGCTCTCCGACGTGGTCAAGGCCAACATCCCCTGACCGCGCCCCGACGCACGCGCAGGGCGGTCCCGGGGCTCCGGGGCCGCCCTGCGTCCGTCCGCGCGCGGTTACCGCAGGCCGGTCGGGCGGCGCAGCGCCGCCCGCAGCAGCCGGTCGATCAGCTCCGGGTACGACAGCCCGCTGGCCTCCCACATCTTCGGGAAGGCCGAGATCGGGGTGAAGCCGGGCATGGTGTTGACCTCGTTGACCATCCAGCCGCCGTCGTCCAGCAGGAAGAAGTCGACCCGGGCCAGGCCCTCGCAGCCGAGCGCCTCGAAGGCGGCGATCGCCTGCCGGCGGATCTCGGCGGTCTCCTCGGCGGAGAGCTCGGCCGGGATCCGGACCTCGGAGGAGTCGATGTACTTGGCCTCGAAGTCGTAGAACTCGTAGTCGCCGCCGACCAGGATCTCGGCCGGGACGCTGGCCCGCGGGCCGTCCTCGAACTCCAGCACCGCGCACTCGATCTCGCGGCCGGACACACCGGCCTCGATGATCAGCTTGGGGTCGTGCCGGCGGGCCTCCTCGATCGCGGCGTCGAGGTCGGAGAGGTCCTTGACCTTGGTGATGCCCATGCTGGAGCCGGCCCGGCAGGGCTTCACGAACAGCGGCAGGCCCAGCACCGAGGCGCGCTCGCGGACGGCGGCGCGGCCCTCCTCGCTCTCCCACTCGCGCGGCCGGACCACGGTGTACCGCCCGACGCCCAGGCCGTGCGAGGCCAGCAGCCGCTTGGTGAACTCCTTGTCCATGCCCGCGGCGCTGGCGAGCACGCCGTTGCCGACGTAGGGCACCCCGGAGAGCTCCAACAGGCCCTGCAGGGTGCCGTCCTCGCCCCACGGCCCGTGCAGCAGCGGGAAGACCACGTCCACCTCGCCGAGCACCTTGGGCGCGGAGCCGGGCTCGCTCCAGACCACCTCGCGGCTGCCGGGGCCGACCGGCAGCGCGACCTGGCCCTCGGTGGACTCGGCGACGTGGTCGACGTCCGGCAGCCGGCCGTCGGTGATGGCCATCCGGGCCGGCTCGTCGCTGACCAGCGCCCAGCGGCCCTCGTGGGTGATGCCGATCGGCAGCACCTCGTACTTGTCGCGGTCGATCGCCTTCAGCACGCTGCCCGCGGTCGAGACCGAGATGGCGTGCTCGGAGCTGCGGCCGCCGAACACGACGGCGACCCGCGGCTTCGCGGACGGGTTCTGGGAGGTCTGTTCGATGCTCATATCGCGACCGAGAGTACCCCGAGGCCCGTGACCTCCTCGCGACCGACCCGAGGCGGACCCTGACCCGAGACGGGCCCTAGCGCCGCTCGGGCTTGGCCGAGCGGGACATCAGCGCCCGCAGCGCCTCCTGGGTGGGCCGGCCGTGGTGGACGACGTCCACCACCGCCTCGACGATCGGCATGTCGACGCCGTTGCGCCGGGCCAGGTCGAGCACCGACTCGCAGGACTTGACGCCCTCGGCGGTCTGTCGGGTGGCCGCGATGGTCTCGGCGAGCGACATGCCCCGGCCCAGGTTGGTGCCGAAGGTGTGGTTGCGGGAGAGCGGCGAGGAGCAGGTCGCCACCAGGTCGCCCATGCCCGCCAGCCCGGCGAAGGTGTGCGGGTCCGCGCCCAGCACCAGCCCCAGCCGGGTGGTCTCGGCGAGCCCGCGGGTCATCAGCGTCGCCTTGGTGTTGTCGCCCAGCCCCATGCCGTCGGCCATGCCGACCGCCAGGCCGATCACGTTCTTGACCGCGCCGCCGAGCTCGCAGCCGATCACGTCGGTATTGGTGTACGGCCGGAAGTACGGCGTGTGGCAGGCCGCCTGGAACCGCTTGGCGACCGCCTCGTCGGTGCAGGCGACCACACTGGCGGCCGGCTGCCGGTTGGCGATCTCCGGGGCCAGGTTCGGCCCGCTGACCACGGCGATCCGCTCCGGACCGACCCCGGCGACCTCGGCCACGACCTCGCTCATCCGCTTGACGGTGCCGAGTTCGATGCCCTTCATCAGGCTGACCAGGACGGTCTGGGGCTCCAGCAGCGGCGCCCAGGCGGCCAGGTTCGCGCGCAGCGTCTGCGAGGGCACCGCCAGCACCGCGAAGTCCGCCCCGGCCAGCGCCTCGGCGGGGTCGGTGGTGGCCCGGACCGAGTCCGCGAGCCGCAGACCGGGCAGGTAGTCCGGGTTGGCGTGGGTGGCGTTGATGGCGTCCACCAGCTCCTGGCGGCGGCCCCAGAGGGCCACCTCGCAGCCGGCGTCGGCGAGGATCATCGCGAACGCGGTGCCCCAGGAGCCGGTGCCGAACACGGCGCAGCGGGTCACTTCACGCCCTCCTCGTTCTCGTCGGTGCCCCGGGCCCGGTCGGGCCGCCGGGCCGCCGCGGCGGCGGCCCGCTTCCGGGCGGCCTCCCGCATGTCGTACCGCTCGGCGGGCGGTTCCTCGCCGCGGATGTCGGCGAGCACGGCGGTGATCGCCGCCATGATGTCCTCGGTGGCGTCCCTGAGCACCTGGGCGGTCAGCTCCTGCCCCTGGTACCTGCTGAGGTCGACGGCCGGTCCGGCCGCCACCGTCACCCGGTGCCGCGGGAAGAGGTTGAACTTGCCCTTGCCCGAACCGCCCCTGCCGTACGGCGGGATGATCTCGTGGGCGCCCCAGTGGGCGACCGGGATGACCGGCGCGCCGGTCATCAGCGCCACCCGGGCGACGCCGCTCTTGCCGGTCATCGGCCACAGGTCCGGGTCCCGGGTGAGCGTGCCCTCCGGGTAGAACTGCACGCACTGGCCCCGGTCGACGGCCTCGATGGCGGCCCGGAACGCCTGCGCCGCGTCGGTCGACTCGCGGAACACCGGGATCTGGCCGGTCTTGCGGAGCATGAACCCGATGAACGGGACCGAGAACAGCGAGGACTTGCCCAGGATCCGCGGCGGCCGCCCGCTGTTGTACTGCCAGTGCGCGTACACCACGGGGTCGATGATCGAGTTGTGGTTGACCGCGGCGATGAAGCCGCCCTCCTTCGGGAGGTGCTCCCAGCCCCGCCAGTCCGGCTTGACCAGGGCGGTCGTCACCGGCTTCACCAGCACGGCCGCGAAGCGGTACCAGAAGCCGTAGTCGGCGTTGCCGAAGCTGGCGTACGAGCGGCGGGCCACCCCAGGTCCTCCTCATCCGGGCGGCACGCTGGGGTGCCGCGGTCGATCTCGCTTCCACGACCTCTCGGGGCGCGGGCGCGGAACAGTCTCGCCCGACCGCTCACCGGCTGTCGAGCAACCCCGCCCACCCGCCGCTCGGGCGTGATCAAACGCACGTCCGCACAGTTCGGACGGCCTGGCGAGGGCTCCGGGACCAGCGTCACAATGACGCCGATGACCCAGGACACCGTACGCCCCAGCGAGCCCGTCGCGCCCCCCGCACCCGCCGCCGGCTGGTCGCTGGTGCTGCCGCTCAAACGGCTCGACCGGGCCAAGTCCCGGCTGGCCCCGTTCGCCGGCCCGCACCGCCCGGACCTCGCACTCTGCTTCGCCCTGGACACCGTCACCGCCGCGCTGGCCACGGCGGGGGTCGGCCGGGTCCTGGTGGTCACCCGGGACACCGCGGCCGGCGCCCGGCTGGCCGCGCTCGGCGCCCTGGTGGTCGACGACGAACCCGGCGACGGACTCAACGAGGCCCTGGCGCACGGCGCGGCGGCCGCGCTGGTCCTCGCGCCCCGCGCGCCGCTGGCCGCGCTCTCGGCGGACCTGCCGGCGCTGCGCCCGGCCGAGCTGGGCCGGGTGCTGGGCGCGGTGCCCGCGACCGGCCGGGCCTTCCTGCCGGACGCCCCGGGGCTGGGCACCACCCTGCTGGCCTGCGCCCCGGGCAGCCCGCTCGCCCCCGCGTTCGGGGACGGCTCACGGGCCCGGCACGCGGCCGGCGGCGCCCGTGAACTGCGGCTGCCCGACGTCGAGTCGGTCCGCCGGGACGTCGACACCGGGGAGGACCTGGCGCAGGCGCTGGCACTCGGCGTCGGCCCGCACACCCGTGCGCTGGCGGCCCGGCTCGGCTACCTGCCGCCGCGACGGCCCCGCTGAGACGACGGGGCCGCTGTCGGAGGCCCTCGCTATGCTGCTGCCATGCAGGCCACCGCGTTCACCTTCGACCCCGCCACCCGGGCCGGCTCCGTGCTGCTCGACGACGGGACCCCGGTGCCGTTCGACGCGGCCGCCTTCGACGCCGGCGGTCTGCGGCTGCTGCGCCCGGGCCAGCGGGTGCGGATCCGCACCGAGGGCGCCGGCGAGGCCCGCCGGGTGGTCTTCCTGACACTGCAGACCTTCCCGGACCCGGCCGCGGACTGACCCCGCGCCGCCGCCACGCACCGTCAACGGTCCCGCCGCCGGGAAATCCCGGAAAAGGCGGAGAGCCGTGGTGCCGCCCTTCCCGGAATTCCGGGGAGAGGACGACGCCACGGCTCTCGGAGGCCGTCCGGCGAGGACCCGCGGGGACTACTTGGCGGAGGTCTTGCGCGCGGTGGTCTTGCGGGTGGCGGTCTTCTTCGCCGGCGCCGTCTTCTTGGCCGTGGCGGTCGCCTTCTTGGCGGTCGCGGTGGTCTTCTTGGCGGCAGCCGTGGTCGCCGTCTTCTTGGCGGCCGCGGCGGTCTTCTTGGTCGCGGTCGCGGTGGTCTTCTTCGCGGCGGCGGTGGTGGTCTTCTTGGTCGCGGTCGCCTTCTTGGCGGCGGCCGTGGTCTTCTTCGCCGGGGTGGCGGCGGCCTTGGTGGCGGTCGCCTTCTTGGCGGCGGCCTTCTTGGCCGGGGTCGCGGCGGCAGCGGCGGCAGCCGTGGCGGCACGCTTGGTGGCGGCCCGCTTGGCGGCCGGGGTCGCGGCGACGCCGCTCTTGCCCGGGGTGAGGGAGCCCTTGGGGGCCTTCTTCACCGAGGGGCCTTCCTTCGGCAGCTTCTTGGCGCCGCTGACCAGGTCCTTGAAGCCCTGGCCCGGACGGAAGCGGGGCACCGAGGTCTTCTTGACCTTGACCTTCTCGCCGGTCTGCGGGTTGCGGGCGAAGCGCGCGGAGCGCTCGACCTTCTCAAAGGTGCCGAAACCGGTGACCGAAACGCGGTCGCCGGCCACGACGGCGCGCACCATGGTGTCGAGCACTGCGTCGACGGCCTCTGCGGCAGCCTTGCGACCGCCCAGCTGCTCGGCCACCGCTTCGACAAGCTGAGCCTTGTTCACGTCTTCCCCTTCGGAAACGGGCGCCGGATGATTCCATCCGTTCTTTTCGCACGTTAGGTATGTATCTGCGGACTTTCAATTACCAAACGCGCGAATCACCCTAGTGTCGCAATGGATTTGCGCGTCGGCGACCTCAGTCGACGGGCGGGCGCCCCTCGTCGAGGTCCTGCACAAAGCGACTCAACCGCCGCGCCGCCTCCGGAAGATCGCGCTTGGCGGTCTCCGTGACGATGAGCAGTTGACGGGTGAGAGCGGTCTTTGCATCGGCAGACACGTTCAGCGCATGCACGCGGTCGTGAGCTTGCTTCAACCGCTCGGCCACAAGCGCGAAGAGCGCTGCGACTTCCGGGTCGTCCGGCCCCTCAGCAGGTGAGGTTGCGGCCTCCGGCCGATCGTCAATTCGGCGTTCGGATCCCCGGCCCGTGGACTCCGGTGACGCGGGTTCGCCGCCCGCGTACGGAGGTTCATGGTGCCGGTGCATGCACTGATTGTGCCATCTACGCGCAGTTGTGCATGCTGCGGGGCCCTCTGTCGCAAAACCGAATCCCCAATCCGGGGGCGGCGGGCGGGCACAACTCGCGCCCCGGAACGGCGGATGGCCCGCCCCCCCGAGGGGGGAGCGGGCCATCCGGCGGTTCGTCAGAATGCTTGTTCAGAACGGGATCTCAGGCCACCGGCAGGGTACGCGGCTTGAACGAGGGGCGACGGGCCTCGAACGCGGCGATGTCGGCCTCGTTCCGCAGTGTGATGCTGATGTCGTCCAGGCCGTTGAGCAGCCGCCACCGCACGTTGTCGTCCAGTTCGAAGGACGCGGTGACGCCCTCGGCGCGCACCTCGCGGGCCTCCAGGTCGACGGTGATCTCGGCGGTCGGGTCGGCCTCGGTGAGCTCCCACAGCCGCTCGACGGTCTCCTGCGGGAGGACCACGGTCAGCAGGCCGTTCTTCAGCGAGTTGCCGCGGAAGATGTCGGCGAAGCGCGAGGAGATCACCGCGTGGAAGCCGTAGTTCTGCAGCGCCCAGACGGCGTGCTCGCGGGAGGAGCCGGTGCCGAACTCGGGGCCGGCCACCAGGACGGTGGCGCCCTGGCGCTCGGGCCGGTTCAGGACGAACGACTCGTCCTTGCGCCAGGCCTCGAACAGCCCGCCCTCGAAACCGGAACGGGTGACCTTCTTGAGCCAGTGGGCGGGGATGATCTGGTCGGTGTCGACGTTGCTGCGGCGCAGCGGCACGGCCCGGCCGGTGTGGGTGGTGAACTTCTCCATGCTGCTCAGACCTCCACGGCGGCGTCCGCCACCAGATCGGCGGGGGCCGCCAGGCGGCCCAGGACGGCGGTCGCGGCGGCGACCTGCGGCGAGACCAGGTGGGTGCGCCCGCCCTTGCCCTGGCGGCCCTCGAAGTTGCGGTTCGAGGTGGAGGCGCAGCGCTCGCCGGGGGCCAGCTGGTCGGGGTTCATGCCCAGGCACATCGAGCAGCCCGCGTGCCGCCATTCGGCGCCGGCGGCGGTGAACACCTTGTCCAGGCCCTCCTCGACGGCCTGCAGGGCGACCCGGACGGAGCCGGGGACGACCAGCATCCGCACGCCGTCGGCGATCCGGCGTCCGCGCAGCAGGTCGGCGGCGGCGCGCAGGTCCTCGATCCGGCCGTTGGTGCAGGAGCCGACGAAGACCGCGTCGACCGCGACCTCGCGCAGCGGGGTGCCGGCCTCCAGGCCCATGTACGCCAGGGCGTTCTCGGCGGCGATCCGCTCCTGCGGGTCGGCGAAGGACGCCGGGTCCGGCACGCTGGCGCCGAGCGGGGCGCCCTGGCCCGGGTTGGTGCCCCAGGTGACGAACGGGGTCAGCTCGGTGGCGTCGATGAAGATCTCGTGGTCGAAGACCGCGTCCTCGTCGGTGCCCAGGGTCTTCCAGTACTCGACCGCGGCGTCCCAGTCCTCGCCCTGCGGGGCGTGCGGGCGGCCCTTCAGGTACGCGAAGGTGGTCTCGTCGGGGGCGATCATGCCGGCCCGGGCGCCCGCCTCGATGGACATGTTGCAGACGGTCATCCGGGCCTCCATGGAGAGGCCGCGGATCGCCGAACCGCGGTACTCCAGGACGTAGCCCTGGCCGCCGCCGGTGCCGATCCTCGTGATGATCGCCAGGATCAGGTCCTTGGCGGTGACGCCCTCGGGCAGTTCGCCCTCGACGGTGATCGCCATGGTCCGGAACGGGGCCAGCGGCAGGGTCTGGGTGGCCAGCACGTGCTCGACCTGGCTGGTGCCGATGCCGAAGGCCAGCGCGCCGAAGGCGCCGTGGGTGGAGGTGTGGGAATCGCCACAGACCACGGTGGTGCCGGGCTGGGTCAGACCCAGCTGCGGGCCGACCACGTGCACGACGCCCTGCTCGACGTCGCCCAGCGAGTGGATCCGGACGCCGAACTCGGCCGCGTTCCTGCGCAGGGTCTCCAGCTGGACCCTGGAGACCGGGTCGGCGATCGGCTTGTCGATGTCCAGGGTCGGGGTGTTGTGGTCCTCGGTGGCGATCGTGAGATCGGTGCGGCGGACCGTGCGCCCGGCCAGCCGGAGGCCGTCGAAGGCCTGCGGGCTGGTCACCTCGTGGAGCAGGTGCAGGTCGATGAAGAGCAGGTCGGGCTCGCCCTCCGCGCGCCGCACGACGTGGTCGTCCCAGACCTTCTCTGCGAGTGTCCGTCCCATCGGGTTCCCTCCAGCCGGCCGCGTTGCCGGCCTTCTCGTGTCGTCGAGGTCAAAGCTGTCGCCGCCCCGTGCGGCCCGCGTCGCGCGGCCTGCACGCCGGATCGGTGTCCACGATGCGGACGCCTCGACGGGGCCGCATCCTGGACTTCTCCCGGGCTGCTGCATCCAGAGTGGCGCTTTTCGCGGAAGATTGAACTTGCGTCTCGCGGAATGAGACTGCAGTCTTAGGGCATGGACAACTCTAGCGGCGTCGGCGTGCTCGACAAGGCCGCTCTGGTGCTGAGCGCACTGGAGTCGGGCCCCGCCACGTTGGCGGGGCTGGTCGCCGCCACCGGTCTGGCGCGCCCCACGGCCCACAGACTCGCCGTCGCACTCGAACACCACCGCCTGGTCACCAGGGACATGCAGGGACGTTTCATCCTCGGTCCCCGCCTGTCCGAACTCTCCGCCGCGGCGGGTGAGGACCGGCTGCTCGCCACCGCGGGCCCGGTCCTGACCCACCTGCGCGACGTCACCGGCGAGAGCGCACAGCTCTACCGCCGGCAGGGCGAGATGCGGATCTGCGTCGCGGCCGCCGAGCGGCTCTCCGGCCTGCGGGACACCGTCCCGGTCGGCAGCACCCTGCCGATGAAGGCCGGCTCGGCCGCCCAGGTCCTGCTGGCCTGGGAGGAGCCCGAGCGGCTCCACCGCGGTCTGCAGGGCGCCCGGTTCACCGCCACCGCGCTCAGCGGCGTCCGGCGGCGCGGCTGGGCCCAGTCGATCGGCGAGCGGGAGCCGGGCGTGGCGTCCGTCTCCGCGCCGGTCCGCGGCCCCTCCAACCGCGTCGTGGCCGCCGTCTCGGTCTCCGGGCCGATCGAGCGCCTGACCCGCCACCCGGGCCGGCTGCACGCGCAGGCCATCATCGAGGCCGCCAACCGGCTCACCGAGGCCCTGCGCCGCAGCTGACCCCCACCCCGTTCGCTCCTTCCCCCATCCGCTCCCCCGTTCCCCCCACTCCCCCGCCGCACGACCGAGAAGGGCCCCGCTCGATGCCGAGCGGGGCCCTTCGGGTCGGTGGAATTCCCGGGTCCGGGAAAACGAAAAAGACCCCGGGAAACCGGGGCCTTCCTTATCTGGCTGGGGTACCAGGACTCGAACCTAGACTAAATGAACCAGAATCACTCGTGCTGCCAATTACACCATACCCCAACAAAGCAATCAGCCGATGAGCAGACCCATCGGCTTCTTGCCTCGGTACCCCCGACCGGATTCGAACCGGCGCTACTGCCGTGAGAGGGCAGCGTGCTAGGCCGCTACACAACGGGGGCTCCTGGTCGATCTCTTGCGAGATCAGTACCCCCGACCGGATTCGAACCGGCGCTACTGCCGTGAGAGGGCAGCGTGCTAGGCCGCTACACAACGGGGGCTTTCCAGGCGGTTCCTTGCGGAACCAGTACCCCCGACCGGATTCGAACCGGCGCTACTGCCGTGAGAGGGCAGCGTGCTAGGCCGCTACACAACGGGGGCTTGATCTTGAGTTGTACGGTCCGGATGGACCGCGGTACTGCGCTGGGGTACCAGGACTCGAACCTAGACTAAATGAACCAGAATCACTCGTGCTGCCAATTACACCATACCCCACCGGAGTTGAACCCTTGTCGGGCCGCACTCCAGCTCGCGCCTCCCGCTCCGGCTCCGGCGTGGGGCTTTCGCTCCCTCGCCGTTGCCCTCCCGGGCGGCGCAGAAAGAACATTACCCGACGTCCGCCCCCGCTCCAAAATCGATAACCCCAGGCAGCGGGCAGGGGGCCGTCCGGTGACGTCCCGGGAGGCCGCGGGCCCGGCCGGTGACCGGGCCCGCGGGCGGGTTCAGGCCGCCGGGAGGGCCGCCAGCGCGGCCGTCAGCCGGCGCAGCGTCTCGGGGCGCCCGAGCAGCTCCATCGACTCGAACAGCGGCGGGGAGACCCGTCGGCCGGTCACCGCCACCCGCAGCGGGGTGAAGGCGAACTTCGGCTTGATGCCCAGACCCTCCACCAGTGCCCCGCGCAGCGCGGCCTGGATCGGCTCCGGGGTGAAGTCGCCGAGCTCCTCCAACGCCCGGACGCTCGCCTCCAGCACCGGCCGGGCGTCCGCGGTGAGCACCTTGGCGGCGTCGTCCGGGTCCACGGCGAAGTCCTCGGGCGCCACGAACAGGAAGCCGGCCATGCCGACGATCTCCCCGAGCACCACCATCCGCTCCTGGGTGAGCGGCGCCACCTTCGCCAGCAGCTCCAGCTGCGCGTCGCTCGGCTCGGCCGGCAGCAGGCCCGGGGCCTGCAGATAGGGCACCAGGCGGCGGACGAAGTCCTCCGGGGCCAGCCGGCGCAGGTGCTCGGCGTTGATCGCCTCGCACTTCTTCAGGTCGAAGCGGGCCGGGTTGGCGTTGACCTTGCCGATGTCGAAGGCCGCGACCAGCTCGTCCACGGTGAAGACGTCACGGTCCTCGGCGAGCGACCAGCCCAGCAGCGACAGGTAGTTGAGCAGGCCCTCGGGGATGAAGCCGCGCTCCCGGTAGAGGTTGAGCGAGGCCTGCGGGTCGCGCTTGGAGAGCTTCTTGTTGCCCTCGCCCATCACGTACGGCAGGTGGCCGAAGCGCGGGGTGCCGCCGCCGCCGACGCCGATGTCGGCGAGCGCGGCGTAGAGCGCGATCTGGCGCGGGGTCGAGGAGAGCAGGTCCTCGCCGCGCAGCACGTGGGTGATGCCCATCAGGGCGTCGTCCACCGGGTTGACCAGGGTGTAGAGCGGCGCCCCGTTGGCCCGCACGATGCCGTAGTCGGGGACGTTCTCCGGCTCGAAGGAGAGCGTGCCGCGCACCAGGTCGTCGAAGGCGATGGTGGCGTCCGGCATCCGGAAGCGCAGGATCGGCTCGCGCCGCTCCAGCCGGTAAACGGCGACCTGCTCGTCCGTCAGGTCGCGGCAGTGACCGTCGTAGCCCGACGGCTTCCCGGCCGCGCGGGCCGCCTCGCGGCGGGCGTCCAGCTCCTCGGTGGAGCAGTAGCAGTGGTAGGCGTGGCCGGCCTCGTGCAGCCGGCGGGCGACGTCCGCGTAGACGTCCATCCGCTGGGACTGGCGGTACGGTGCGTGCGGGCCGCCGACCTCCGGCCCCTCGTCCCAGTCGAAGCCGAGCCACTTCATCGCGTCGAGCAGCTGCTCGTAGGACTCCTCGGAGTCGCGGGCCGCGTCGGTGTCCTCGATCCGGAAGACCAGCGTGCCGCCGTGGTGGCGGGCGAAGGCCCAGTTGAACAGCGCGGTGCGGACCAGGCCCACGTGCGGGTTGCCGGTCGGGGACGGGCAGAAGCGCACCCGTACGGCCGGCGCGTCAGCCACGCTTGACCACCTTGTTGGCGAGGGTGCCGATGCCCTCGACGGTGACGGCGACCTCGTCGCCGACGTTGATCGGCCCCACCCCGGCGGGCGTGCCGGTGAGGACGACGTCGCCCGGCAGCAGCGTCATGGCCTCGGAGATGTGCACGATCAGCTCGGCGACCGAGCGGACCATCTGCGAGGTGCGGCCGGCCTGCCGGAGCTCGCCGTTGACCGTGCAGGTGACGGCGAGGTCCGACGGGTCGAGGTCGGTCTCGATCCACGGGCCCAGCGGGCAGGCGGTGTCGAAGCCCTTGGCGCGGGCCCACTGGCCCTCGCGCTGCTGGACGTCGCGCGCGGTGACGTCGTTGGCGCAGGTGTAGCCGAGGATCACCTCGGGGACCCGCTCCAGCGGCACCTCGCGGCACATCCGGCCGATCACCACGGCGAGTTCGGCCTCGTGCTGGACGTCCGAGGAGAACGGCGGGTAGGCGATGCTCTCGGTCGGGCCGATCACCGAGGTGGACGGCTTGAAGAAGGTGAGCGGGACGTCCGGGACGGCGTTGCCCAGCTCGGCGGCGTGCGCGGCGTAGTTGCGGCCGACCGCGACGATCTTGTTGGGCAGCATCGGGCTGAGCAGCCGGACGTCCTGGAAGCGGTAGCTCTCGCCGGTCGGCTGGGGCTGGCCGAACGGGTGGCCGGCCAGGGCGTGGACCACCAGCGACTCGGGCCGGGCCGGGTCGCCCTCGACCACACCGAAGGAGACGCTGCCGGCGGCAGGGCTCCCTTCCCGGACGGAAAACCTGGCAATGCGCACGGCTGGGCTACCCCTCGCTTCGACGGACGTCCGGGGCGCGCCCCGGGCGCTGGCGGGAACCGCGGCCCCTTCGGCCCCGGCCCCGCTCGATCGCTGCCCAGGCTATCGCGTGGGCCCTGACCTGGCCCGCCGCACGACAACAGGCGCCGTCACCGGGGTGACGGCGCCTGTCGCGGCGTGCGCGGAACGCCTCAGTTCTGCGGGACGTTCACCGCCGGGGCGGTCGTCAGCTGGGTGCGGCGCGGGTTGGCGGTGGAGGCCGGCAGCTCGGTCGCGTAGGTCGCGACGTCCTCGGCCCGGCGGGCGCCGGGAATCTGGCCGAAGTCCTCGACCGAGGCCAGCGTCGTCCGGCGCGGGTTGGCCGTGGAGTGGCTGGTCGGCGTGGACTGGGCGGTCGTCGCCTGGGACATCTCGTCAGCACCTCTTGGTCGCGGCCGGGCGACCGACCACGATCGGCGACCGGCCTGAGTGATTCGGGGAGATTCTGGGCAGGCTGATCGGGGCCGTGCGCCGGATACAGCAAGGTTACGGATCTCTTTCCACAGTCACCGTGACCAAAGCTACACATTCATCTGTGATTTTCGTCACAAATCGCAGAACATATCTCTGATATCCGACATATCGCTTCATCGACCTTTACCGGCATATCGGAAATATCGGGCATACCCGAAGCTCCACCCATCACGTTGATCTCGGGTCGGCTTGGCATGTATCCGCCGAGTGTCCGAAAAAGGCGGTATTCCGGTCCGTTTGCCACACAGTCGGTGAGTTGTCGCGCGCGGTGAGTAGTGCCGTCCGATGTGCCCCGTCCGCCCTTGTTGGGATTCCCCGGCTGTGCTGGAATGCCACGGACCGTGGGTAGGGAGCTGTCCACCCCGGTGACCCGCTCTCCCGGACCGGCCGGGGGCGGATGGAAACTCGACACCGTCCAGACCGCGGCGACGCGGCGGGACGCCCGGTCCAGAGGTTGCGACGCCAGTGCAGGGACGTTTCAAAAGGGGTAGCGGCGCCGCGGGTGACCCGGAGTCGCGTGAGCCCGCGGCAGCCCCCCAGCAGGCGGCGGCCCCCGGCGGCCCGGCCGAACCGGCACCCGATGTGATCGGCCGGCCGGAGGAGGACGGCAAGGAGCGCAAGTCGACCCGCGGCAAGCTCCGCAGCTCCCTGACCCGCCGACGCGCCAAGGGCATGAGCCGCCTCGCCATGCGCAACTGGCGGATCCGCAGCAAGCTGATCGCGCTGCTCGCACTCCCGGTGCTGGTCGCGCTGGTCCTCGGTGGGCTGCGCATCCAGACCTCGCTCGAAACCTCGCAGCAGCTGGCCCAGATGGCCAACCTCTCCGACCTGGCCAAGAAGGCGACCGACCTCGCCAACGCCCTGCAGAACGAGCGGGACGTCAGCGCCGGCCCGATCACCGCCAAGCCCAACGCGCCGCTGGACGACGACATCGTCGCCGCCCGCAAGGTCACCGACGACCTCAGCCGCACCTTCACCGCGTCCTCGGACAAGTTCGAGAACCTCGAACTCTCCGGCGGCAAGGCGCTGCTCTTCCAGATCCGCAAGGACCTGAACTCGGTCTCCGACGCCCGCGGCAACCCGTACCAGAACAACCAGAACATCCAGGCGACGATCACCGCCTACGACGTGATCATCCGCGACCTGCTGTCGATCACCCAGGACATCGCGCTCGCGTCCAACAACCGCGAGCTGGTCCGCGCGACCCGCGCCCTGCAGCAGTTCTCGCTCGCCAAGAACTCCACCTCGCAGCAGCGCGCACTGATCAGCGCCGCGCTCGCCAACCCGGGCGGCCCGGACCTCAGCCTGAGCGACGAGTCCTTCGGCATCCGGCTCAAGTCGTCCTACGACAACGCGCTGACCGGCTTCAACAACATCTACACCTCGCACGACCTGGACAACCTGCGCGGCCAGCTGAGCTACAACTCGGTGGTCGCCGCGGCCGACCGCTACGCGCGCTCGATCCTCCAGCAGGGCGGCATCCACCAGGGCGACGTCGTCAGCTACAAGGACTGGTACGAGCAGTCCACCGCCAAGATCGCCGCCGAGCGCCGGATCGAGTCCAAGCTCATCGAGGACCTCGACGGAAAGGCCCAGGAGCTCCAGTCCCAGGCCGACACCGAGGCCCTGATCATCGGTGCCGCCGTCGCGCTCGTGCTGCTCGTCGCCCTCGGTGGCGCCGGTCTGATCGCCCGCTCGATGGTGCGCTCGCTGACCCGGCTGCAGGCCGCGGCCGAGGACGTCGCCGAGCGCCGGCTGCCCGAGCTGGTCAAGACGCTCTCCGAGACCGACCCGCACGACGTGGACGTCGCCGTCGAGCCGGTCGGCGTCGACTCCGCGGACGAGATCGGCCACGTGGCCCACGCCTTCGACATGGTGCACAGCGAGGCCGTCCGCCTCGCCGCCGAGCAGGCCCTCCTGCGCGGCAACATCAACGCGATGTTCACCAACCTCTCGCGCCGCAGCCAGGGCCTCATCCAGCGCCAGCTGTCGCTCATCTCCGAGCTGGAGAGCCGCGAGGCGGACCCGGACCAGCTGGCCAACCTCTTCAAGCTGGACCACCTCGCGACCCGCATGCGCCGCAACGGCGAGAACCTGCTCGTCCTCGCCGGTGAGGACCCGGGCCGCCGCTGGACCCGCCCCGTCCCGCTGGTCGACGTGCTGCGCGCCGCCGCCTCCGAGGTGGAGCAGTACGAGCGCATCGAGCTCGCCGCCGTGCCGTCGGCCGAGGTCGCCGGCCGCGTCGTCAACGACCTCGTCCACCTGCTCGCAGAGCTGCTGGAGAACGCCACCTCGTTCTCCAGCCCGCAGACCCGCGTCCGGGTCACCGGCCACGCGCTGCCGGACGGCCGGGTGCTCGTCGAGATCCACGACACCGGCATCGGCCTCAGCCCCGACGACCTCGCCGAGATCAACGAGCGCCTCGCCAACCCGCCGACGGTGGACGTCTCCGTCTCCCGCCGCATGGGCCTCTTCGTGGTCGGCCGGCTGTCCCTGCGTCACGGCATCCGCATCCAGCTGCGTCCCAGCGACTCCGGTGGCACCACCGCGCTGGTCATGCTCCCGGTGGACGTCACCAACTCGGCCGACCGGCGCGGCCCCGGCCGTCCCGGCGGCCAGGGCGGCCAGGTCGGCCAGAGCGGCCAGCCGAAGCAGCAGCGCGGGGTCACCCCGACGCCGCGCCAGCAGCGCCAGGTGCCGGCCGGCCCGGGCGGACGCCCCGGCGGTCCGGCGGCACTCGGCCAGGCTCCGGCGGGCGGCGCCCCGCAGGCCCGGCCGCAGCTCGGCCAGGGCGGCCCCGGTCCGTCCGGCGGTCAGAACGGCCAGGGCGCTCAGAACGGCCAGAACGGCCAGAGCGGCCAGGGCGGTCCCGGCGCGGGCGGCGGTCTGCCGACGCGTCAGGTCGGCCAGTCGCTGCGCGAGAACCCGGCGCCGCAGGGCGGCCGTCCGGGTGCTCCCGGCCAGCAGGGCCCGAACTCCCAGGCCCCGAAGCAGCCGGCCCCGAACCAGCAGGGCGGCCTGCCGCAGCGCACCCCGGGCCGGCAGGGCCCGCAGCAGGGCGGCCCCGGCGGCCTGCCCCGCCGCGGCCAGCAGCCCGGCGGCCCCCAGCAGGGTGCCCCGCAGCAGGGCGGCCCGGGTGGCCTGCCCCGCCGCGGCCAGGAGCGTCCGCAGGGCGACGGCGTCCCCGCCGCCCGCGGCGGCGAGCAGCCCCAGCACGGCTGGGCCGAGCAGTCGGGCCGTCCGGGCGCGCCGCAGGGCGCCCGCCCCGGCGAGCGCCCGCAGGAGGGCCTGCCGCAGCGTCAGCGCCCCGGCCAGGGCCGTCCGCCGCAGGGTCCGCAGGGTGGCCCCCAGGGCCCGCAGGGCCAGGGCGGCCGTCCGCAGCGGCCCGCGCCGGGCGACCGCCAGCAGCAGACCCAGCCGCTGCCGAAGGTCCAGCCGGCCCCGCCGCTGCCCGCGGCCGAGCCCGCCCCGGGGGAGAGCACCCAGCAGTTCGCCCGTCCCCGGTTCGAGGCCAGTGACATCGACCCGCGCGACCCGCTGGGCCTCGGCCTGGTGGAGCCGGTGCTGCCGACCGTGCCGAACCCGGGCCGTCCGGAGCAGGGCGGCCGGCCGCAGGCCCCGCAGCAGCCGGTGCAGCAGCAGCCCGTCCGCCAGGAGCCGATGGCACTGCCGACCGGGCCGTCCGACGCCGGCGCGCCGGGCGAGGAGGGCCGGCCGGCCCAGCAGCAGAGCCGGCCCCGGCCGTACCAGCCGCGCCGCCCCGGCACCACGGCCCCGGGCCGTCAGGAGCAGCCGGCCGCCCCGCAGGCCGCCCAGGCCCAGCAGCGGCCGCAGCAGCCCCGGCAGCAGCAGGCCCAGCCGCAGCAGCAGGCCCCGCAGCAGCCACAGCACCCGCAGCCGCAGGCCCAGCAGCCGCAGCCCGGTGACGCCCCTTGGCGCCCGTCCGCCAACGACGAACGCTGGCGCCGCGCCGAGCAGGTCCGCGAGCCGTCCACCAGCGGGGTCACCATGTCGGGCCTCCCCCGGCGCACCCCGCAGGCCAACCTGGTCTCCGGCACCGCCGAGGCGTCCCCGCTGACCGGCCCCCAGGTGTCCCGCGCGCCCGAGGAGGTCCGCGGCCGGCTCACCAACCTGCGCCGCGGCATCCAGCAGGGCCGCCGGGCCGGTGCCGAGCAGGCGGCCGGCCAGGCTCCGGGCGCCCAGCCGCAGGCCGACCGGGGCCAGGGTCCGCAGGGTTCGCCGGGCCAGGGCAACCAGGCCGGTTTCCACCATGGTGCCCAGCAGCCCGGGTTCGATAGTTTCGGGGGCCGGACCGACGGCAACGCCGCAGATCATCAGGAGCGTTGAGTTGAATCAGATGAGCCAGGCCGCACAGAACCTGAACTGGCTGATCACCAATTTCGTGGACAACACCCCCGGGGTGTCGCACACGGTGGTGGTCTCCGCGGACGGCCTCCTGCTGTGCATGTCCGAGGGATTCCCCCGCGACCGCGCCGACCAGCTCGCCGCCGTCGCCTCCGGCCTCACCTCCCTCACCACCGGCGCCAGCCGGATCTTCGAGGGCGGCGAGGTCAACCAGACCGTCGTCGAGATGGAACGCGGCTTCCTGTTCCTGATGGCCATCAGCGACGGCTCCGCGCTCGCCGTCCTGGCCTCCCCCGACTCCGACATCGGCCTGGTCGGCTACGAGATGGCGCTGCTCGTCGACCGCGCCGGCGCCGTCCTCACCCCCGCACTCCGCGCAGAACTCCAGGGCAGTCTCCTGCACTGAGTGCACCCCTGAGCGGTACACCCACCCGTCCCACCTCCCCGCCGGTTCCGACCCGACCGGACCCGGCGTTCCACCCTCAGCTACCCTCAGGCAGCTGATCTCGCCTCAGCTGGCATCGCCCCAGCTGGAACCGGCTGCCCCAGGCTGCAGCACAAGGAGGACCCATGACCCCGCCTTCGACACCCGCCGGCCAGTACGGCGGCGGGTACGGCAGCGGCTACGGCGGGCAGCAGTCCGACGGCTACGAGCAGCAGCCGCTGGTCCGCCCCTACGCGATGACCGGAGGCCGCACCCGGCCCCGGTACCAGCTCGCGATCGAGGCGCTGATCTCGACCACCGGCTCCGCCGAGCGCACCGGTGGCCTGCTGCCCGAACACGCCCGGATCGTCAGCCTCTGCCGGGAGGTCAAGTCCATCGCGGAGATCTCCGCCCTGGCCGGTGTCCCGCTCGGTGTCGCCCGCATCCTCGTGGCCGACCTGGCCGAGGCCGGTCTCGTCGCCATCCACCAGCCCGCCGCCGCGGGCGAGTCGGGCGGAACGCCCGACGTCACGCTGCTCGAAAGGGTCCTCAGTGGACTTCGCAAGCTCTAACGCGGCCGCCCCCACCCGCGCCACCACCTCCGCGAAGATCGTC
>NZ_JBHVPZ010000027.1:53858-111927 GCF_042887135.1 Kitasatospora sp. NPDC057965 | reverse complement strand
CGTCGGGCTCGTCTCCGCCGAGGTGCAGCCGTCCGCGCCGGCGACCGGCCCCGCCGCGCCGCCGCGGCCGACCGGCCCGACGACCCCGGCCGCCCCACCCCCGCCGCCCGCGGCGGGCCAGGGCCCGGGCGGATCGGCGGGCACGACGGGCACCACGGGTACCGCGCCGACGGCCACCGGGACCGCGGCCGACCCGGCGCCCCGGCCCACCACGACCACCCCCAGCCCGCCGCCCGGCGGCGGCAACCACTTCGGCCCCACCCAGGTGCTCCCCTCCCCCAGCCCCTCGGCGTCCCTCTCCGAGGAGGAGTACTGGCAGCGGGCCGAGCAGTGCTGGGCCGCCGCCGAGACCGACCCCACCCTGAACTGCCCCACCTCCTGACGCCGGAAGGCCCGCCGGCCCCGGACCGTGCGGACGGTCCGGGGCCGGCGGGCCGACGGGCGGGGGCGCTGGTGCGTCAGATGTGGACCGCGGGGCCGGCGTCGGTGGTGCCGCGGCGGGTCAGCAGACCGAGCACGGCGGCGGCGAAGGCGACCACCGAGGCGACCGCGAAGGCCAGCGACATGCCGCTGACGAAGGAGTCGTGGACGGCCCCGGCCATCGCGTCGACCACCTGCTGCGGGGTGCCGGCCGGCGCCGGCGGGGCGAGGCCGAGCTGGGCGGCCTGGTTGAGGCCCTCGGACTGCGCCGGGTCCACCGGCGGCAGGCCCGCGTCGGCCCACTTGCCGGGCAGCGTGTCCTTGACCCGGGCGGCCATCAGCGCGCCCAGCACGGCGGTGCCGAGACTGCCGCCGACCTGCATCGCGGACTGCTGGAGTCCGCCGGCGACGCCGGAGAGCTCCAGCGGCGCGTTGCCGACGATGACCTCGGTGGCGCCGACCATGACCGGGCTGATGCCCAGGCCCATCAGCACGAACCAGAGCGCCATCGCGCCGTTGCCGGAGCCGGCGTCCAGGGTGGACATGCCGAACATCGCGGTGGTGGTGATCAGCATGCCGGCCACGATCGGGATCCGCGGGCCCAGCTTGCCGATCGCGATCCCCGCCACCGGCGAGCCGATGATCATCATGCCGGTCATCGGCAGCAGGTGGACGCCCGCCTCGACCGGCGTCATGCCGTGCACGTTCTGCAGGTAGAAGGTGACGAAGAAGATCGCGCCGAAGAACGCGAAGGCCATCAGCACCATCAGCAGGGTGCCGGCCGACAGCGGCACCGAGCGGAACAGGCTGAGCGGGATCAGCGGCTCCTTGGCGACCCGCTGCCAGAACGCGAAGGCGGTCATCAGCAGCACCGCGCCGCCGAGGAAGACCACCGTGGAGACGTCGCCCCAGCCCCACTCGGGGGCCTTGATGATGCCGAAGACCAGCGCGAACATCGCCGCCGAGAGCAGCACGATGCCGGGGACGTCGAAGGACTTGGCGGCGTTCTCGGAGCGCACGTCCCGCAGGATCCACAGGCCGAGGGCCAGCGCGATCAGGCCGACCGGGATGTTGATGTAGAACACCGACTCCCAGTTGACGTGCTCGACCAGCAGGCCGCCGACGATCGGGCCGGCCGCGGTGGAGGCGCCGATCACGCCGCCCCAGATGCCGATCGCCATGTTGAGCTTCTCGGCCGGGAAGGCCCCGCGCAGCAGGCCGAGCGCGGCCGGCTGGAGCAGCGCGCCGAACAGGCCCTGCAGGACGCGGAAGAAGATCACCGTCTGGATGTTCCCGGCGAAGCCGATCGCCGCCGAGGTCGCGGCGAAGCCGACCGCGCCGACCAGGAAGGTGGTCTTGTGGCCGAACCGGTCACCGATCTTGCCGGCGGTGATCAGGAAGACCGCCAGGGCCAGCAGGTAGCCGCTGGTCACCCACTGGATCTCGGAGGGCGCGGCCTTGAGGTCGGCCTGGATGACCGGGTTGGCGATCGCGACGATCGTGCCGTCCAGGGCGACCATCATCACACCGACGGCGACGGTGAGCAGGGTCAGCCAGGGGTGTCCCTGGAGGCTCCTCCCGCCCGGTGGCGTGCCCGGCGGCGATGCGTCCGCCGTGGCGCTCTTGGTCAGGGACTGGCTCATCTGGGCCCTCCGGGGGGCTGGCTGCGAGCGGACGTGGAAGTGGCGCCCCGGCCCACCCGTCCCCACGAGTTGCCCGGCCTGAGGGCGCCACCCAGGGACATTATGTCAGTCACTGACATTCGGCAAACGCTGACTTCTGCATGCTTCTGCCATTTGTCAGATCGCTACAGTAGCCTCCACAGCACCCACCCGATCACCGTCCGGAAGGCCCCCGCCATGGCCGCTCAGCCCGCTCCCCCCGCCCCCGTCCAGGAGCCCGGTCTGCGCGCCCGGAAGAAGCAGCGCACCCGCGACGCCCTCATCGAGGCGGCCCACCGGCTCTTCCTCGGCCAGGGCTTCGCCCGCACCACCGTCGACGAGATCGCCGCCGCCGTCGACGTCTCGCAGCGCACCTTCTTCCGCTACTTCGCCAACAAGGACGAGGTCGCCCTCGCCGTCCTCGCCGAGGCCGAGGACCACTTCATCGAGCAACTGCGGGCCCGCCCCGCCGAGGAGACCCCGCTTCAGGCGCTGCGCGCCGCGATCGTCGGCTCCTGGCGCGAGCTCGGCGCCGACCGGGACACCGGGCCCTCCTCGGTGACGGCCGCGCTGGAGCTGATCCGGATGATCGAGAACACCCCCACTCTGTTCGCCGCCCATCTGCGCCGGTCCGCCGAGCAGGAGCGGCTGGTGGTCGGGATCATCGCCGAGCGCGAGGGCCTCGACCCGGCCGAGGACCTGCGCCCCGCCGTGCTCGCGGCGGCCTTCGGCGGCGTGCTGCGCGCCGCGCACCTGTCCTGGAGCGCCGACCAGGACGACACCGGGCCGGAGGGCATGATCACGCTGATCAACCGCCATCTGGACCTGCTCGCCCCGGCCCTCGCCGGCGGCTGGAGAGCCTGACCTCATACCCGGGTACTACACCGGGACCGGGACCCGAGGGGGACGCCGGCCGCACCGCACCTCCCTAGGCTGGCCGGATGCCCAAGCCACCCCCCGGGCCGGCCCCGGACGGTCCGGTGCGCGCGCTGCTCGCCCCGCTCACCCGCCCGTCCGCCGACCACACCCCGCTGCTCGCCCAGGCCACCCGCCGCTGGGTCCGCCTGCTGCCGTACGTCCTCGCCGCGGTCGCGGCCGTCGCGCTGCTGCCGACCGGCATCAACGTGCTGGTCAACGACTACGGGGTCGACGCGGGCCTGGCCGCCGCCCTCGCGATCACCCAGACCGCGCCGCTGCTGCTCGCCGTCACCCGGCCGCTGCCCGCCTGGTGGATGGCCGCCGGCGGCGCCCTGCTGACCTCGCTGCTGATCCTCGCCACCGGCCGCGGCGCCACCGCCTCCGGGGTCGACGGCCCCTGGCCGTGGCCGCCGCCCAGCATCGTCGGCCACCTCCTGCTGATGCTGCCGCTCGCCCTGCGCGAGGCCCGGCGCACCCTGGTCGCGGTCTGGCTGGTCACCGCCGCGGCGAGCCTGGCGCTGTCCGTCGTCGGCCTGGCCGGCGACTTCGGCGGCGACAACAGCCTGCTCGCCACCGCCCTCGCGGGCGTCGTCCTGGTGCTCGGCGGGGCGCTGCGCGAACGCGCCGAGGCCCGCCGGCTGCTCGCCGAACAGGAGCACATCAGCGAGGCCGAACGCGAGCGGCGCACCCTGCTGGAGGAACGCGCCCGGATCGCCCGCGAACTGCACGACGTGGTCGCCCACCACATGTCGGTGATCGCCGTGCAGGCGGCCAGCGCGCCCTACCGGATCACCGGCGTCCCGGCCGAGGCGGCCGAGGAGTTCACCGCGATCGCCGGCACCGCGCGCGAGTCACTGGCCGAGATGCGGCGGCTGCTCGGGGTGCTGCGCAGCGAGGAGTCGGGCGCCGAGAAGGCGCCGCAGCCGGGTGTCGGCCGGCTCGCCCAGCTGGTCGACACGGTCCGCCGGGCGGGTGTGTCCGCCGAGCTGACGCTCGCCCCGGAGCTGGCCGACGACCCGCTGCCGCCGGCCGTCGGCCTCTCCGTCTACCGGATCGTCCAGGAGGCGCTGGCCAACGTGGTCCGGCACGCCCCCGGCGCACCGACCTGGGTGTCGCTGGCCGTCGCCGACGGATCCCTGCTGGTCACCGTGGTCAACGCGGCCCCGCCGGTGCGCGGCGAGTCGCTGGAGGCGTCGGTCGAGGGCACCGGCCATGGGCTGGTCGGCATGCGCGAGCGGATCCGGCTGCTGAACGGCCGGCTGGACACCGGGCCGCTGCCGGACGGCGGCTTCAAGGTGGCCGCCGTCCTGCCGCTGGCCGGTCTGACGGATACTCGGTCGGACGACAGCCGGCCGGGCGGCCCCGCGTCCGAGGGAGCCGGACGGGCCGCCGGCCGCACCGCAGACGCCCCCGGGGAGAGCACCGTATGACCATCCGCGTGATCATCGTCGACGACCAGGCGATGGTGCGGGCCGGATTCGCCGCCCTGCTGAACGCGCAGAGCGACATCGACGTGGTGGGGGACGCCGCGGACGGCGCGCAGGGCCTGGAGGTGAGCGGCCGCACCCACCCGGACGTCGTGCTGATGGACGTCCGGATGCCCGTCATGGACGGCCTGGAGGCGGCCCGCCGGCTGCTGGACCCGGCCGTGCCCGGCGCGCACCGCCCCAAGGTGCTGATGCTCACCACCTTCGACGTGGACGACTACGTCTACGACGCGCTGCGGGCCGGCGCCAGCGGCTTCCTGCTCAAGGACGCTCCGCCGGACGACCTGATCGCCGCCGTCCGGGTGGTCGCGGCCGGCGAGGCGCTGCTCGCCCCCTCGGTGACCCGGCGGCTGATCGAGGACTTCGCCCGGACCAGGCCGGCCAAGCGGCGCGACCCCAAACTGCGGCTCAACGGGCTGACCCCGCGCGAGACCGAGGTCCTGGAGCTGATCGCCCGCGGCCTGTCCAACCAGGAGATCGCCGCCCGGCTGGTCCTCGCCGAGCAGACCGTGAAGACCCACATCGGCCGGATCCTGGCCAAGCTCGACCTGCGCGACCGCGCCCAGGCGGTGGTGCTCGCCTACGAGTCCGGCCTGGTGACCCCGGGCCAATGAGGCGCTCCCCCGGCCCCGGTGGGGCCCTCCCCCGGGGGCAGGCCCCCTGATACCCGGGTAGCACCCGGCAGTTGGCCCCGCGGTGTGATGTCCGCGGGGCCGTCCCGTTCCTACCGTCCTTCCCGTCAAGCCGAACCGGCCACGAAGGGAACGGACATGACGAGGAACCGGATCAGCCGCGCGGCGGCCGCCGCCGCGCTGGCCCTGGCCGCGGTGCTGGGGGCGGGCGGCTGGGCCGCCGGCGGCGAGCGCGCGGTGACCGGGCCACCGCCCGGGGCCGCCGCCTGGGTCGCCGACACCGCCCTCGGCCTGCCGCTGCCGGACCCCGCCACCGCCTCCCCCGCCGCGGTGGCCGCCTTCTTCGCCGGGCTGGCGCCCGCCGCCCGGGAGGACCTGGCCGTCCGCCACCCGCTGGTGGTCGGCAACCTGGACGGCGCGCCCGTCGAGCTGCGCTACCGGGCCAACGCCCGGGCCGTCGCCGAGGAGCGCGAGCGCGCCCTCGCCCGGGCCGTCGACCCGGCGCTCACCGCGCAGGACCACGCCGCCGCCCGGGAACGCGCCGAGCGCTACCGCACCCTGCTCGACCCGGCCGCGCCCGGCGGACCCCGCCGCCTCCTCGCCTTCGACCCGCGCGGCCGCGGCCAGGTCGCCGAGGTGTTCGGCGACCTCGCCGGCGCGCGGCGCACCGCTGTCGTCGTCCCCGGCTCCGACATCGACCTGCGCACCTTCGACCGCGCCGGCGACCCGTACGGCACCCCCGTCGGCATGGCCCGGGCGCTGTCCGACGCGACCGGCGGGCGCACCGCGGTGATCGCCTGGGCCGGCTACACCACCCCGCTCGGCCTCGGCCCGGACGCCGCCACCGAGACGCTGGCCGCGGCCGGCGCCGAGCGGCTGACCCGGCTGCTGGACGGACTCGCCGTCAGCACCCGGCCCGACGCCCCGGCCACGGTCTTCTGCCACAGCTACGGCTCGGTGGTCTGCGGGCTGGCCCGGCCCGGCCCGCGGCAGGCCTCCGGTGTGGTGGTGCTCGGCTCGCCGGGCCTGGGCGTCGAGTCGGCCGCCGACCTCGACCCGCGCGTCCCGCTCTGGGCCACCGCCCGCAACGGCTCCGACTGGATCGGCAACGTGCCGCACGTGCGCCTGTTCGGCCTCGGCCACGGCGCCGACCCGACCGACCCGGCCTTCGGCGCCCGCCCGCTGCCGTCCACCGGCTCGCACGGCCACACCGGCTACTTCGCCCCGGGCACCGCCTCGCTGGCCGCCTACGCCGGCATCGCCCTCGGCCGCTGACCCCCCCGCCGAGACCCCCCGCCCCCGTACCGCGCGAACGGAGACCCCGTCATGACCGGCTCCCTGCTCACCCCGCTGCACCGGGCCGCCCGCCAGGTGGATGCCCGCACCCCCGAGAGCCGTGACCGCGCCCTGGACGGCCTGCGCGCCCTCGCCCTGCTCGCCGTCCCGGTCGGCCACTGGCTGCTCGGCGGCTTCACCCGCTCCGCCGACGGCGCCCTGCACAACGCCAGTCCGCTCTCCTCGCCCGACCTCGGCTTCTTCGCCCCGCTCAGCTGGGGGCTGCAGCTGCTGGGCGTGTTCTTCCTGGTCGGCGGCCACTCGGCGGTCCGCTCGCTGGAACGCGCCCGGGCCCGGGGCGTCGGCCACGCCGGCTGGCTGCGCGGCCGGGTGGTGCGGCTGCTGCGCCCGGTGCTCGGGGTGGCCGCCGTCTGGGCGCTGCTGATCCCGCTGCTGCCGCGCCTCGGCGTCCCCGCCGACACCGTGCGCACCGGCTCGACGCTGGTGGTGCAGCCGCTCTGGTACATCGCGGTCTACCTGGGCCTGACCGCGCTCACCCCGCTCTGCGCGGCCCTCGCCCGCCGGCTGGGCGGCTGGTCGGCGGGCCTGCTGCTCGGCGCGGTCGCCGTCGTCGACCTGCTGCGGTACGGGCCGTGGGCGCCGTCGATGCCGTCCTGGCTCGGGCTGCTGAACATCCTGCCGGGCTGGCTGTTCGGCTACCAGCTGGGCGTGCTCTGGGCCGGGGGCCGGCTGGGCCGTCCGGCGGCGCGGCTGCTGCTGGCCGGCGGCGGAGCGCTGTTCGCCGTGCTGCTGCTGGTCTTCCACTACCCGGCGTCGATGGTCGGCGTGCCGGGCGCGGAGCGCACCAACTCGCACCCGCCGTCCCTGCTGGTGCTCGCGCTGGCCGCGGTGCAGTGCGGCGCCGCGGTGCTGCTGCGCGAGCGGCTCGGCCGGCTGCTGGCGCGCCGTCCGCTGCTCTGGCTGCCGGTGGTCGCGGTGAACCTCTCGGCGATGACGATCTTCTGCTGGCACCAGAGCGCGATGCTCGCGGTCGCCGTCCCGGGTGCGGCCGCCTTCGGCTCGGTGCCGGGGCTGACGGTGGCTCCGGACTCGCTCGGCTGGGTCGCGCTGCGGCTGGCGCTGCTGCCGCTGTTCGGCGCCGCGCTGGTCGCGATCGGGTGGTTCACCCGGCGCTTCGACGGCCCGTGGACGGGCTTGTCGCGACCGGCCAGGGCGGTGGCCGGCGCGGGGGCGGCGTTCTTCGCCGCCTACGCGCTGGGTGTCGTCTGACGCACCCGGGCGGGCGATGCAGCGGGCGACGTGGCGCGCGGGCGCGGACCGGCGGGTCCGCGCCCGCTTCCGCGCCTCCGGGCGCCCCCGCTCACCCGCTCTGCGGACCCGCCGACGCCGAACGCAGTGACTCCGCATGCGGACCGACACCCACCGTGATGGCCTGTGGCTGTCGGCGACCGGGCACCGCCCCGGCGGCCGTTCCCCCTTTCCCCGCCCGGAGTTCCGAGCCGGACGGCTCCCGTTCCCCCGTTCGAGGAGTTCCATGTCCCTGTCCCCGCCACGGCCCGGCCGGCGCCTTCCGACCGTGCTCGCCACCGCCGTGGTCTGTGCGCTGACCGCCGGCACCGCCCTGACCGCCGTCGCCCCGGCCGCCGCCCACGGCCCCGGCGGTCACGACACCCCCGACGGCCCGGCCGCCACCGCACCCAAGGTCGCCGATCCCCGGATGCTCGCCGAGCTGCGCGACGACGAGGTCGCCGCGCTCGGCCAGGAGCACGCCGAGGAGCACGCCCGGATGCGCGCGGCCGTCCGCGGCATCGGCGACTACCCGCAGACCACCCGCACCAACCGGCTGAACGCGCTGACGGAGTCCCAGGCCACCCACAACAAGGGCTTCGCCCCCGCCACCTTCGGGACCTTCAACGAGTACTTCCCCTCCCCCGACTTCGGCGACCACGTCGCGCTGCTGCCCACCGGCAAGGTGCTGCTGTTCTCCTTCGAGCGGATCGAGACCAACCCGGAGAAGGAACCCGCACCCACCCAGACCACCGGCCGGGAGAACGCCGGCCGGGCGTTCCTCTGGGACCCGGCCAAGGGCTACGGCAAGGACGCCTTCAAGCAGGTCACCCCGCCCACGGTCAACATGCCCGACGGCCTGGACCAGCCCCGCCCGGCACCGTTCTTCTGCGCCGGCCACTCCTTCCTGCCCAACGGCATGCTCGGCGTCTTCGGCGGCAACCTCGGCGGCAACGGCGGCACCGGCGCCAAGCTCTCGCTGATCTTCGACCCGTGGACCGAGACCTGGACCCGCAACCCCGACATGTCCGTCGGCCGCTGGTACCCCACGGTGGTGACCGGCGCGGACGGCCGGCAGCTGATCATGTCCGGCCAGTCCGAACTCGGCTGGGGCACCCCCACCCCGGTGGTCGAGCGCTTCCCCGCCAAGAACTACCCGGTGCCCTCGCTCAAGTCCCAGACCCCGGTGAACACCCCCGTCGACCGGCTCAAGGCCGACGCCCCGTTCACCCTGGACTACCCGCACCTGTTCTCGCTCAACGACGGCAACGTCTACGGCTTCGGCCGGCAGGCCGCCGAGCAGTGGAAGTTCGACCCGGTCGCGGAGTCCCGCAGCGACCTGACCGCCCGCCCGGACGGCCGCAAGCGCAACTACGGCTCGGCCGTCCTGCTGCCCGGCGGCGTCAACGGCCCGGACTCCGCGCTGATCCTCGGCGGCGACCGCGACAACCCCAGCACCCTGCGCTTCTCCAACGGCAGCTGGACCGCCGAGAAGTCCCGCGCCTTCGGCCGCACCCAGGACGACACCCTGCTGCTGCCCAACGGCCGGCTGATGACCGTCAACGGCGCCTACGACATCCGCGACTACGGCAACGGCCCGTACAACCCGAACGCCGACCTCAAGTACCGCCAGGTCGAACTCCGCGACGACCAGGGCAACTGGCAGCTCGGCCCGGTCCAGCGGCTGCCGCGCGGCTACCACTCCAACGCCGTGGTGCTGCCGGACGGACGCGTCATGGTCACCGGCGACGAGCTCCAGCAGCTCGCCAACAACCCGGACATCGACGGCACGGTGAGCGGCATCCCCGGCACCACGGGCCCGGTCACCATGAACGGGACCATCGAGATCTACGAGCCGGCCTACCTCCACCAGGGCGACCGTCCGGTCCTCACCGGAGCGCCGGCCACGCCCATCGGCTACGACCAGACCTTCCTGGTCAACACCTCCACCCCGGAGCGGGTCGCCAAGGCGGTGCTGCTCTCGCCCACCACCTCCACCCACTCGATCAACACCAGCCAGCGCCACCTCGACCTGCGGCTCAGCAGCCGGGCCGGCAGCCGGCTGGAGTTCCAGGCCCCGCCGGACGCCAAGGCCGCCCCGCCCGGCTGGTACCTGCTCTACCTGCTCAACGACCAGGGCGTGCCCTCCGTCGCCAAGTGGATCCAGCTCACCGCCTGACCCCGCACCCGAAAGGAACCCCACCCCCATGGCAACGGATCTGTTCCTCCGCGACAGCGAGGAGATCCAGGGCGACATCCTGGCCGGCTTCAAGAAGGACCACGTCAGCGTCCTGTTCCTCAAGTTCGAGGACGCGACGCTGGCCCGCGGGTGGGTGCGGCAGCTCACCCCGCAGATCGCCACCACCCGTGAGGTCGCCGCGTTCAACGAGGCCTTCAGCGAGGCCCGCAGGACCTCCGGCGGCGACGACCCCAAGACCCTCAAGGCGACCTGGCTGGGCGTCAGCTTCACCTACGAGGGCCTGCGGCTGCTCTCCGACACCGACCCGTTCGCACAGCCCCCGCCGGTCGGCACCGGTCTTGAGGCGTTCAAGGAGGGTTCGGCCAAGCGGGCCGGAGCACTCGGCGACACCGGTGAGAACTCCCCGGCGAACTGGCTGTTCGGCAACGGCAAGAGCCAGCCGGTGCACGCCGTGCTGAAGATCTCCGCGGACACCGAGGCGGACCTGCGGACGGCGATCGAGGAGCAGCGGATCGCCGCCGCCGAGTCCCGGGTGCTGATCGTCTACCAGCAGAACGCGCAGACCCTGCTCGGCAGCCGCCGCGGCAAGGAGCACTTCGGCTTCAAGGACGGCATCAGCGAGCCGGGCGTCCGGGGCTTCGACCCGCCCGACCCGGGCCGGCCCGAGGAGGTCGCGGGCCACCCGGGCACCCGGATCATCCCGGCCGGAGAGTTCGTCTGCGGCCAGGAGAACGCCCCGGGGAGCTTCGCCAAGGAGCAGTACCCGGGCTGGACGGTGGACGGCTCCTTCCAGGTGGTGCGCCGGCTCGCCCAGGACGTCCCCGGCTGGTGGTCGCAGGTCTCGGTCAAGCTGAAGGAGCTCCGGCTCGCCAAGGCCGTCCCGGACGCCGCGACCACCGAGTGGCTGGCGGCCCGGATGGTCGGCCGCTGGCGCTCCGGCGCCCCGGTCTGCCACTTCAAGGACCATGACGTCCCCAACAACCCCGTCGCCGCCTCGGACAACGACTTCGACTTCCGGGACGACCCGGAGGGCCTGGTCACCCCGCTCTGGTCGCACCTGCGCAAGACCAGCCCGCGGGCCGGCCTCCAGGTACCCGGCCCCACCGACCCGCCGCTCGACGCCAAGGAGCTCGACGGCCGCCGGATCATGCGCCGCGGCACACCGTACGGGGCGCCGTTCGACCCGGCTTCGGAGGGCCCCGGCGGGCCCGACGACCCGCGCGGCCTGCTGTTCGTCTGCTACCAGGCCGACATCGCCCGGCAGTTCGAGTTCATCCAGGCCGACTGGATGGACGAGCCGAACTTCCCTCCCGGCCGCACCCCGCAGCCCGGCAAGGACCCGGTCACCCAGCCGGCCGACGACGTCGACTTCGAGAGCGAGGAGCCGGACGGCACCGTCAAGCACACCCCGCTGAGCTTCGCCCAGTTCGTCCGCACCACCGGCTCGGTGTACGCCTTCATGCCCTCGCTCAGCACCCTGCGGGGGCTCGCCGACGGACGGCTGGTCGGCCCCGACCGGACCGCGACGGGCGGCCAGGGCAGCGGGCAGAGCGGCGGGCAGAGCCAGACGCAGGCCCAGCAGGGCGGCCAGGCCACGGCCCCGGGCGGTCCGGCCTACCCGTGCGACGAGATCCTGCCCGTCCCGGACCAGTGGCGGCGGGCCGGCCAGAGCCAGTTCTGGGTCTGCCACGGCGCCGACTACCGCAAGATCGCGGTGGCCGACGGCTCCGCCCACGGCGACCGGGTGGTCAAGGGCGACACCCCGCTGAGCGCCCACCCCTGCTTCCAGGGCATCGGCCGGATCGACTGCGTCCTGCCGATGGCCGACCTCCAGGACCCCGGCGGCAAGAGCTGGTACTGGGTGTTCCACAGCACCGGCGGCCGGCAGCAGTACCGGGCGGTCTCGATCAGCGCTGGCAGCCGGCACACCGGCACGCTGGAGCGCACCGACCGCGACCTCGGCCCCTGGGCCTCGCTGAACGGCATCGACCGGGTGGACTGCTTCCTCGCCGTACCCGACCAGCAGCGGGTGAACGGCCGGAGCTGGTACTGGGCCTTCCACACCACCGGCGGCCGGCAGCGCTACCGGCTGATCTCGGTCGCCGACGGCACCGGGCACCCCGACACGCTGGAGCGCACCGACCGGGAGCTCTCCCAGTGGAGTTCGCTGAACGGCGTCGCCGCGGTGGACTGCTTCCTGCCCGTCCCCGACGCCCAGCGGATCGGCGGCCGGAGCGAGTACTGGGTGTTCCACGGTGACAGCTACCGGCGGATCTCGGTCGCCGACGGCAGCGGCCACCCGGACCGCCTGGTCAGCGGATCGCGCTCGGCCTCGGCCTGGAACTCGCTGCTCTGAGCCGGGCCCCGGGCCCACCGTCCGCGCTCCCGCGACCACCCGGCCGCGGGAGCGCGGCGGTGCTCGCGCGAACGATCAGGACGCATCCCGGACACTCCCGGTTCATGTGATCCATCCCACAGTTTGAGCCGCGCTCAGCGCGCCTCCTGGCCCCTAGGCTTGCGCTGGGAAATTGGCAGTCGTACCGCCCTCCGGGCCCCGTCCGGGATCGGTGACGGGACTCTCGGGGAGTTGAGGCGATGCGCCGTCGGCGGTGGAAGCACGTCCTGATCGGCGCCTTCGCGGGTGCCGCCGTCCTCGCCGACGCCGGCGCGGCGGCCGCCCAGGCCGCGGCCGCGACCGAGCAGTTGGCCATCTCCACCCCGCCGGCCGGCAGTGCCGCCTGGGTCGAGGACCACTCCTACGGGCACGACCTGCCCGACCCGGCCACCACCGCCCCGGCCGCCGCGGCCGAGTTCTTCGCCCAGCTCCCCCCCGCCGAACTGAACCGGCTGGTCGAGGCCTACCCGCTGGTCGTCGGCAACTTCGACGGCGCCCCGCTCGCCGTGCGCTACCGGGCCAACCGGATCGCGCTCGCCGCCGAGCGCGACCACGCCCGGGCCCGCGCCACCGACCGCACTCTCACCCCCGAGCAGCACGCGCTCGCGATCTCCCGGGCCAACGACGTGCAGAGCCTGCTCGCGCCCGGCCGGCAGATCCTCGCCTTCGACCCGCGCGGCCGAGGACTGCTCACCGAGGTCTGGGGCGACCTCGGCAGCGCCGACCGGGTCGCGGTGCTCGTCCCCGGCTCCGACGCCGACCTCGGCCACTTCGACCAGGCCGTCGAACCGCTGCGCTCCCCCGCCGGCATGGCCCGGGCGCTGTACCAGGAGGAGCGGCGGCAGGCCCCCGGCACCCGCACCGCGGTGGTCGCCTGGACCGGCTACGTCACCCCCTCCGGCCTCGGCCCCGACGCGGTGACCTCCCGGCTCGCCGACGTCGGCGCCCCCCGGCTGCGCCGGCTGCTCGCCGGGCTCAAGGAGACCACCCGGCCGCAGGCGCCGCCCGCGCTGTTCTGCCACTCCTACGGCTCGGTGGTCTGCGGCACCGCCGCACCGGACATCCCGCGGGCCGCCGCCTCGCCGGCCGACACCAGCGGGATCACCGACCTCGTGGTGTTCGGCTCCCCCGGCATGGGCGTGGAGAGCACCTCGGAGCTGGGCGCGGGCGTGCACGTCTGGGCCACCCGCAACGAGACCGACTGGATCGGCAACGTGCCGTACCTGGAGGTCGGCGGGCTCGGCCACGGCGCCGACCCGACCTCGCTGGACTTCGGCGCCGAGCGGATCTCGTCGGCCCGCTCCGCCGGTCACAACGGCTACTTCGCCACCGGCACCGACAGCCTGCACAACTTCGCGGCCGTCGCCCTCGGCGCCTATGGGGCCGTGGTCCGGCCCGCCCCGGAGGCCTGACGCCGGACGGCCGGCACGGGACGGCCCCGGGCGCCGCACGGCCCGGGGCGCCGCACGCTAGCGCGGGTCCCCGTAGAGCCGCAGGGCCTCGGCGGCGGTGCGGCCCATCTCCCGGCGCGCGGCCGGCGGGGAGAGCACCTCGGCGTCCGCGCCGAACGCGAGCAGCGCCCGGACGGCCGGCAACGACTGGAAGCCGAGCGTGAGTTCGACCCAGTCCTCGGGCGCCCCGCCCCCGCTCTCCGGCGGCGGGGCGGCCAGCCGGGTGCCGTGGATCCGGACGAACATGTCCAGCCGCCCGCGCCGCACCCGCACCTTCACCAGCAGCTCCCTGGGCAGCCGCTCCACCTGCTCGCGCAGCACCGTCCAGACGTCGCCCAGCCCCACCCCGGGCCGCCGGCGCACCGGCTCCTCCGAGGTCTCCGCGTACAGCACCCGGTCGGCCCGGAACAGCCGCGGCTCGCCGTGCAGATCGGCCACCAGGTACCAGACCGCGGCCTTGCTGACCAGGCCGTACGGGTCCACGGTGTACTCCACCGGCGCCGGCGTGCCGCTGTGCCGGTAGCGCAGCCGCAGCCGGCGGTCGGCGAACACCGCGTACTGCAGCTCGCCCAGATCCGGTCCCGGCGGCGCACCCGCCTGCAGCCAGCGCGCCGGGTCGACCAGGACCCGCTCGCTGATCCGCTCGGCGCCCGGCCGGTGCGGGGCGGGCAGCGCGGCCATCACCTTGCGCAGCGCCGAGCCGAGCGCGCCGTCCAGCCCGAGGTCGCTGTGCGCGCCCTGGGCGGAGAGCACGAACAGGGCCCGCGCCTCGTCGGCCGTCAGACCGCTGACGTCGGTGCGGTAGCCGGGCAGCAGACTGATGCCGCCGTGCCGGCCGCGTTCGGTGTAGACGGGCACGCCGGCCGCCGAGAGCGCCTCGACGTCGCGGTAGATGGTGCGGACCGACACCTCCAGCCGTTCGGCCAGTTCGGTGGCGGGCACCCGGCCGCGGGTCTGGAGCAGCAGCAGGATCGAGAGCAGGCGGTCGGCCTTCATGGCACGAGGATCCCAAGAATCATGACGACGGTTGTCAGGTTTTACCGGGAGATTGCCTGCCGACAGGAAAACCCTTCCGCACCTTGGAGCCGATACACCTCATGGACACCACCCAGGACCCGCGCCCGCTGTACCTGCTCGCCCTCGACCAGCTGGAGAAGCTGCTCGCCGAGGTCCGGCCGGAGGACCTGGACCGGTCCACCCCGTGCGCCGAGTACGACCTGCGGGCCCTGCTCGGCCACGTGGTCGGCGGGATCCACCGGTTCGCCTACACCGGCGAGGGCGGGCTCTCCCTGGACGTCGCCGCCGCGACCGGCGGGGTTCCCGACGACGGCTGGCCGGCCGCGCTCGGCCGGGCCCGCGCCCGGGTGACCGCCGCCTGGGCGGAGGACACCAAGCTGGACCGCCCGACCTCGGTGCCCTGGGGCGAGGTGAGCGGCCGCGACGCGGTGGGCGGCTACCTCCTGGAGACCGTCATCCACTCCTGGGACATCGCCCGCGCGCTCGGCACCGGCCTCCCGCTGGACGAGCGGCTGGGCGAGACGGCGCTGGCGATCGCCCGGGTCGCGCTGCCGGCCGAACGGCGCGGCGGCGGCGTCCCGTTCGCCCCGGTCCAGCCCGCCCCGGACGACGCCGACGTCTACACCCGGCTCGCCGCCCACTCCGGCCGCGCGGTCTGACACACCGCCCTCAGTGGCTCGGCGCGCACCGCTCCAGCCGCCCGGTGTACACGTCGATCTTGTGGTCGAGCACGGCCAGCGTCGCGTGCAGGTCCGCGATCTGCTGCCGCACCGCCTCCCGGTGGGCGAGCAGCAGGTCGCGGCGGTCCGCGGAGGTGCGCTCACCCTGCCGGGCCAGCTCCACGTACCGCAGCATGTCGGCCACCGGCATCCCGGTCAGCCGCAGCCGCCCCAGGAAGGCCAGCCGGTGCAGGTCGCCGTCGCTGTACCGGCGCTGGCCCGAGGCCGAGCGGTCCACCGGATCGAGCAGGCCGATCCGCTCGTACCAGCGCAGGGTGTGCGCGGTCAGCCCGCTGGCCTCCGACACCTCGCCGATGGTGTGCCGCGGCCTCCGGTCGGGCGCGCCGGCCGGATCCCGGAACACCTCCCAGCAGGAACGCAGTTCGGTCTCGAACGATGCGAGTTCGGTCATGGTCGGTCCCCCGGTGATGAACGTGACAACAGAACCAGCGCCTGGGCGCGCGCTCGAAGCGAGCGTGCCGCCGTCAAGCCTGCCATCCCGCCGGGCCCGCCGGCCCGGTTAGAGTCGGGCCCCATGGAGAGCTTGCGGAAGATCGAGACCTGGCCGGTGCCGCACGCGGCGGCGGCCGTCGTACGGGGCGCGGACGGCGCGGTGCTGGGCGCGCACGGGCCGCAGGACCACCTGTTCCCGCTGGCGTCGGTGACCAAGCTGCTGACCTCCTACGCCGTGCTGGTCGCGGTCGAGGAGGGCGTCTTCGAACTCGACGACCCGGCCGGGCCGGAGGGCTCGACCGTGCGGCACCTGCTGGCCCACACTTCGGGCCTGGCCTTCGACGAGCACAAGGTGATGGCCGCGCCCGGCAACCGCCGGCTCTACTCCAACGCCGGCTTCGACGTGCTCGCGCAGACCCTGGAGCGGGCCGCCGGCATCGAGTTCGGCCGGTACGCCGCCGAGGCCGTGTTCCAGCCGCTCGGCATGCACGCCACCCTGATCAACACCGCGCACCGCTCCCCCGCCGGCGCCGGCGGCCTGTCCACCCTCGCCGACCTCACCCGGTTCGCCGCCGAACTCCAAGCGCCCAAGCTGCTCGACCCGGGCACCCTGCGCGTCGCCACCCGCGAGGTCGCCTTCCCGGGCACCAGCGGGGTGCTGCCCGGCTTCGGCCACCGCCGGCCGAACGACTGGGGCCTCGGCTTCGAGATCCGCGACAGCAAGGCGCCGCACTGGACCGGCACCGCCAACTCCCCGGCCACCTTCGGCCACTTCGGCCAGTCCGGCACCTTCCTCTGGGTGGACCCGCAGGCCGGCGCGGCCTGCGTCGCGCTCACCGACCGGGACTTCGGCCCGTGGGCCGCCGAGGTCTGGCCGGCCCTCAGCGACGCCGTCCTCGCCGAGCTCTAGCCGCCGGGCGCCGTCAGCCGTACGAGACCGGCGAGTGCATCTCCCACAGGAGCAGCTCCGCGCCGCCCTCGCCGGCCGTCGGCGCCGCGAAGGCGTCCCCGGTGATCCGCACGCTGTCGCCGGGGACCATCGAGCGGCCCCCGCCCTGCGGCCCGGGCACCGTCCGGTAGCCGAGCGAGCCGGCCGTCAGGTGCGCGTAGCGGTAGGCGGCGGCCGGCAGCTCGGGCAGCGGCTGCCACGGCCCGGCGGTCACCAGCCACAGCGCGGCGTCACCGCGCCGCAGCCGCAGCGCCTGGCTGCCGGCGTCCCGTTCCAGCCCGGAGGCGAGCAGCGTCAACCCGTCGGCGGCGCGCTCCACCCCGCGCAGCCCGTACGCGGGGGGCGCGTCGAAGACGTCGGGCTGGAGCCACATCTGGACGAAGCGGACCGGGCCGTCGGCGCCGCCGACGTTGCGCTCGGTGTGGGTGACGCCGGAGCCGGCGCTCAGGTGCTGGACCATGCCGGGGCGCACCACCCCGCCGTGCCCCTGGGAGTCCCGGTGGGCGAGCGCGCCCTCCAGCACCCAGGTGAGGATCTCGGTGTCCCGGTGCCGGTGCTCGTCGAACCCGGCGCCGGGGGCGAGGAGTTCCTCGTTGCACGCGAGCAGCGCGCCGAAGTGGGTGTTCTTCGGGTCGTAGTGCCCGGAGAAGGAGAACGCGTGCCGGGTCTCGACGCCCTCGGCGGGCGTCGAGCGGTAGCGCTCGGCGGTACGGCGCAGATCGGCGCGGGGGCGGGCGGGGGCATCGGTCACGGGACCACCGTAGTGGCAGTCCTGACGGGTGTGACCGTCACCACCCGGCCCGTCCGCCGGGCCCTGTGCACGAGCAGTCACTCCGGTGAGGCAGTCTTGTCCCTGTGCCAGCCGCTTCCGCGAACTCCAAGAGCGATCCGACCGCCGATCCCGACAAGAACGGGAAGAGCCCGACCCCGGGCGCCGGGAGAGACCGGCCCGGACGGGCGGCGCCGCGCCTGACCGCGCAGGAGCGCCGGCTCGCCGCCGAGCGCGCCGAGCGCCGGGCGGCGACCCTCAAGCGACTGGAGAAGTCCTCCGGCAAGCTCGCCTCGGCCGCCATCGCCCGGATGGACGACCAGCTCGGCTGGTACCGGCGGATGCCGCCGGAGCACCGCTCCTGGATCGGCCTGGTCGCCCAGGCCGGCATCGCCGCGTTCACCGAGTGGTACCGCAAGCCGGACGCCCCGCAGGCGATCTCCACGGACGTCTTCGGCACCGCGCCGCGCGAGCTGACCCGGGCGATCACCCTGCGCCAGACCGTCGAGCTGATCCGCACCACCATCGAGGTGATGGAGGAGGCCATCGAGGAGGTGGCCGCCCCGGGCGACGAGGCCGACATGCGCGAGTCGGTGCTGGTCTACGCCCGCGAGATCGCCTTCGCCACCGCCCAGGTGTACGCCCAGGCCGCCGAGGCCCGGGGCGCCTGGGACGCCCGGCTGGAGGCGCTGGTGGTCAACTCGCTGCTCTCCGGCGACGCCGACGAGGGCGTGCTGTCCCGGGCCGCCGCGCTCGGCTGGGGCCAGCCGAGCCAGGTCCGGGTGGTGATGGGCTCGGCTCCGGACGGTGACAGCGAGCTGGTGGTCGAGGCGATCCGCCGGGCCGCCCGGTACGCCAAGCTGCACGTGCTGACCGGGGTGCTGGGCAAGCGCCTGGTGGTCGTGGTGGGCGGCGAGAAGGAGCCGGTGCACGCGGCCCGGGCGCTGATCGGCCAGTTCGCGCCGGGCCCGGTGGTGGTCGGCCCGACGGTGCCGGACCTGCTCTCGGCGACCCGCTCGGCGCACGCCGCCGCGGCCGGCCTGCGGGCCTGCGCGGCCTGGCCGGACGCGCCGCGGCCGGTGCTGGCCGACGACCTACTGCCGGAACGGGCGCTGGCCGGCGACCAGGCGGCCCGGCAGCAGCTGGTGGAGGAGATCTACACACCGCTGGACGAGGCGGGCTCGGCACTCCTGGAGACCCTGAGCGTCTACCTGGAGCAGGCCTCCTCGTTGGAGGGTGCCGCCCGGATGCTCTTCGTCCACCCAAACACGGTGCGCTACCGGCTCCGACGTGTGACCGACGTCACGGGCTACGCGCCTTCCGACGTACGTTCGGCGTTCACCCTGCGTATCGCACTGGCGCTGGGCCGGCTCATGGCCGCCGGAGAGTCAAGCTGACCACGCTGTAGGGACCTTACAATCCCGGATGCTTTTCTTCGTTACCGTCGCCTACCCGCCCCCGGGCGCCTGGCGAGAGAGGGTTGAACCGTGCTCGTAATCGTCGCCCCTGGACAGGGTGCCCAGACCCCCGGTTTCCTCAGCCCTTGGCTGGAGCTCGACGGTGTCGCCGACCGCCTGCAGGGCTGGTCGGAGGTCGCCGGGCTCGACCTTGTGCGCGCGGGAACGGAGGCGGACGCCGAGGAGATCAAGGACACCGCCGTCGCCCAGCCGCTGCTGGTGGCGGCCGGCCTGATGACCGCACGTGCGCTGTTCCCGGACGAGGACGCGGCCCGTGCGCTGGTCGGCGCCGTCGCCGGCCACAGCGTCGGTGAGATCACCGCCGCGGCCGGTGCCGGCGTGCTCAGCGCACGCGACGCGCTCACCTTCGTGCGTGAGCGCGGCCTCGCCATGGCCGAGGCCGCCGCCGCCACCGAGACCGGCATGAGCGCCGTGCTCGGCGGCGACCCGGAGGTCGTCGCGGCGAAGCTCGCCGAGCACGGCC
Source organism: Kitasatospora sp. NPDC057965 (assembly GCF_042887135.1). Lineage (NCBI taxonomy): Bacteria > Bacillati > Actinomycetota > Actinomycetes > Kitasatosporales > Streptomycetaceae > Kitasatospora > Kitasatospora sp. NPDC057965. The sequence goes on along the minus strand of NZ_JBHVPZ010000027.1, from coordinate 92,332 downwards.
TGACCCCGGCCAACAACAACGGCGGCGGCCAGATCGTCGCGGCCGGCACCCTGCCGCAGCTGGACGCGCTGCGCGCGGACCCGCCGGCCGGCGCCCGGCTGATCGCGCTGAAGGTCGCGGGCGCGTTCCACACCTCCCACATGGCTCCCGGTGTCGAGCGGCTGGCCAAGCTGGCCCCGACCCTGCCGGTCGCCGACCCCAAGGTCGCCTACGTCTCCAACCAGGACGGCGAGGTCGTCGCCTCCGGCGCCGAGGTGCTGAGCCGGCTGGTGTCGCAGGTCTCCAACCCGGTCCGCTGGGACCTCTGCATGGAGACCCTGCAGCGGCTCGGCGCGACCGCCGTCATCGAGCTCGCCCCGGCGGGCACCCTCACCGGACTGGTCAAGCGCAACCTCAAGGGCGTGGCGACGCTTGCCCTCAAGACCCCCGCCGACCTGGACAAGGCCCGCGAGCTCGTCGCGGAGCACGGCGGGCAGGAGCAGGAGCAGCAGGCATGAGCGACACCCCCCAGATCACACCGGTGACCGGTGCGCAGTACTCGCGCATCCACGGCGTGGGCGGCTACCGCCCGGTCCGGGTGATCCCGAACGCCGAGGTGCTGACCTGGATCGACTCCTCGGACGAGTGGATCCGCACCCGCAGCGGGATCGCCGAGCGCCGCTGGGCCGGCCCGGAGGAGTCGGTCGCCGAGATGTCGGTGCAGGCCGCCGGCAAGGCGATCGCCCAGGCGGGGATCGACCCGGCGCGGATCGGCGGCGTGATCGTCGCCACCGTCTCGCACCTCAAGCAGACCCCGGCGATCGCCACCGAGATCGCCGAGCGGCTCGGCTGCGGCACCGCCCCGGCCTTCGACATCTCGGCCGCCTGCGCCGGCTTCGGCTACGGCCTGAGCCTGGCCGACGGCATGGTCCGCGGCGGCAGCGCCGAGTACGTGCTGGTGATCGGCGTGGAGCGGCTCAGCGACCTCACCGACACCTCGGACCGCTCGACCGCGTTCATCTTCGGCGACGGCGCCGGTGCGGCGATCGTCGGCCCGTCCGACACCCCCGGCATCGGCCGGGTCATCTGGGGCTCGGACGGCTCGCAGAAGGACGTCATCTCGCAGACCGAGGCCTGGGACACCGCCTTCGCCAAGGAGGACGCCGTCAACGGCGCCGGCGAGGAGATCAAGTGGCCCGCGCTGCGCATGGAGGGCCAGACGGTCTTCCGCTGGGCGGTCTGGGAGATGGCCAAGGTGGCGCAGCAGGCGCTGGACGCCGCCGGGATCACCGCCGACCAGCTCGGCGCGTTCATCCCGCACCAGGCCAACATGCGGATCACCGACGCCATGATCAAGGCCCTCAAGCTGCCCGCCACGGTGCCGGTCGCCCGTGACATCACGGAGACCGGGAACACCTCGGCGGCGTCCATCCCGCTGGCGATGGAGCGCATGCTGGAGAGCGGCGAGGCCCGCAGCGGCGACCTCGCCCTGATCATCGGGTTCGGGGCGGGTCTCGTGTACGCCGCCGCAGTCGTTACGCTCCCCTAGGCGTTTTCGCCCGATCCACCCGCAAACCTGCGTCCGTCCGCCGGGCGGCCGCATTCAACACCGAAGAGGAGCAGCCAGTATGGCTACCAAGGACGAGGTTCTGGAAGGTCTCGCCGAGATCGTCAACGAGATCGCCGGCATCCCGACCGAGGACGTCGAGCTCGACAAGTCCTTCACCGACGACCTGGACGTCGACTCGCTGTCCATGGTCGAGGTCGTCGTGGCCGCCGAGGAGCGCTTCGACGTCAAGATCCCGGACGACGAGGTCAAGAACCTGAAGACCGTCGGCGACGCCGTGGACTACATCCTCAGCCACGCCTGAGCGGTCGGCGCGCTCGACGCGTTCGACGCCTGACATCGGCCGGCTCCTGGGAGTCGGCCGACCCGCCGGCCGGGACGCCCCACCGGGCGCCCGGCCGGGCTCACCTTCGGCCGCCGCCGACCCCCGCACAACGTGAGAGAAGAAGATCCAGTGACTGTTGAGAACCGTACCGTGGTCGTCACGGGTATCGGCGCCTTCACGCCGCTGGGCGGCGACGCCGCCACCACCTGGGAGAACCTGGTCGCCGGGCGCTCCGGGGTGGCTGCCCTGACCGAGGAGTGGGCCGCCGAGCTTCCCGTGCGGATCGCGGCGCGCACCGCCGTCGAGCCGGGCGAGATCCTGCCCCGTCCGCTCGCCCGCAAGCTGGACCGCTCGGCCCAGTTCGCGCTGATCGCCGCCCGTGAGGCCTGGGCCGACGCCGGCTTCGAGACCCCGGCCACCGACGAGTCGTCCAAGCTCGCCCCGGAGCGCCTGGGCGCCGTGATCGCCTCCGGCATCGGCGGCGTGACCACCCTGCTCGACCAGTACGACGTGCTGAAGGAGAAGGGCGCCCGCAAGGTCTCCCCGCACACCGTCCCGATGCTGATGCCCAACTCCCCGGCGGCCAACGTCGGCCTGGAGGTCGGTGCCCGCGCGGGTGTGCACACCCCCGTCTCCGCCTGCGCCTCCGGCGCCGAGGCGATCGGCTACGCGATCGAGATGATCCGCAGCGGCCGCGCCGACGTCGTGGTGGCGGGCGGCACCGAGGCGGCGGTCCACCCGCTGCCGATCGCCGCGTTCGCCAACATGATGGCGATGTCCAAGAACAACGACGAGCCCGAGCGCGCCTCCCGCCCGTACGACAAGGGCCGGGACGGCTTCGTGCTGGGTGAGGGCGCCGGCGTGGTCGTGCTGGAGTCGGTGGAGCACGCCGAGGCCCGCGGCGCCCGGATCTACTGCGAGGCGGTGGGCCAGGGCCTGTCCTCGGACGCCCACCACATCGCCCAGCCGGAGCCGACCGGCGCCGGCGTGGCCCGCGCGCTGGCCGACCTGTTCGACCGCAACGAGCTGGACAAGGCCGAGATCGTGCACGTCAACGCGCACGCCACCTCGACCCCGCAGGGTGACACCGCCGAGCTGAAGGCGCTGCGCAAGGAGCTGGGCGAGGACCTCGACCACATCGCCATCTCGGCCACCAAGTCGATGACCGGTCACCTGCTGGGCGGCGCCGGCGGCATCGAGACGGTCGCCACCGTGCAGGCGCTGTACCACCGCCTCGCCCCGCCGACCATCAACGTCGACGAGCTGGACGACGACGTGGAGGCGGACATCGTCCGCGACGAGGCCCGCAAGCTGCCCGAGGGCCGGATCGCCGCGCTGAACAACTCGTTCGGTTTCGGCGGCCACAACGTGGTGCTGGCCTTCCGCACCCGCTGACCCCGGGCCCGGCTCCCGGGCCCAGGACGACGGCCCAGGACGACGGAGAGGGGGCCCGGCGCTCGCGATGAGCGCCGGGCCCCCTCTCCCGTTCGTCCGTCCGGTCAGACCACCTGGTGCAGCCAGCGCACCGGGGCGCCCTCGCCGGCGTACCGGAAGGGCTCCAGCTCGTCGTCCCAGGGCTTGCCCAGCAGCATGGCGATCTCCGCCTCCAGGTCCGCCCCCTCGCTGCGGGCGCGCAGCAGCACGGCCCGCAGCCGGTCCTCGGGGATCAGGATGTCCCCGTGGATGCCGGTGACGGCATGGAAGATGCCGAGGCCGGGGGTGCTGCTGTACCGCTCGCCCTCGGCCGCGGCGCAGGGCTCGCTGGTGACCTCGTAGCGCATCAGCTGCCAGCCGCGCAGCGCGGAGGCGAGCTTCGAGGCGGTACCGGGCTCGCCCTGCCAGGACAGCTCGGCACGCCAGTGCCCGGGCGCGGCCGGCTGGCGGATCCAGTCCAGGCTCACCCGCACGCCGAGCACCCCCGCGACGGCCCACTCGACGTGCGGGCACAGCGCGCGGGGCGCGGAGTGGATGTACAGGACTCCACGTGTCGTCACCGGGACCTCCAGGCTGTGGACGAGGGTCGCCTTCCCCAGCTGCCTCGTGTTCGAGCCCGTAGTTGATCCGCAGTTACCCACGTCGGCTGACATTAAGCCACTAAATTGAGCAAAACGGACAGGCTTTCGCTCAATGCTAGTCGAAACCGCAACGAGGTCCACCCCCCGGTCGGATCTCTCCCCCGAACGGCCCCATCGCCGGGCGGGACCACCGTACCGCGCGGCCCCGCAGCGGGGATGACGCACTTTCGGATCCGGCCGGAATGCGGTAGTGCGGCCCGGGCCTCTCCGCCGGGTACGCAAACCGCTCCGCCCCGCACCGGGCGGGCCGGGTGCGGGGCGGAGCGGGCGCCGATGGGACGTCAGCCGTCCAGACGGACCACCATCTTGCCGGTGTTGGCGCCGCGCAGCATGTCCAGGAAGGCCTGCGGCACGTTCTCGAAGCCGTCCACCACGGTCTCCTCGAAGCGAAGCCTCCCGTCCTTCAGCCAGCCGCCGACCTCGGCGAGGAACTGCGGCTTCAGCGCGCCGTGGTCGCCGACCAGCACGCCCTCCAGGCGCAGCCGCTTGCCGATGACCTGTGCCAGGTTGCGCGGGCCGGGCGCCGCGGAGGTGTCGTTGTACTGGGCGACGGCGCCGCACAGCACGGCCCGGCCGTGCACGCCCAGCGCGTTGATCGCGGCCTCCAGGTGCTCGCCTCCGACGTTGTCGAAGTAGAGGTCGATGCCCTCCGGGGCGGCCTTGGCGAGCTGCTCGCCGACCGGGCCGTCCTTGTAGTCGAAGGCGGCGTCGAAGCCGTACTCCCCGGTCAGCCGGGCGACCTTCTCCGCCGAACCGGCCGAGCCGACCACCAGCGAGGCGCCCTTGAGCCGGGCGATCTGGCCGACGATCGAGCCGACCGCGCCGGCCGCGCCGGACACGAACACCCGGTCGCCCTCCTTGAGCGCGCCGACCGCCAGCAGGCCCGCGTACGCGGTCAGGCCGGGCATGCCGAGCACCCCGAGGTAGGCGGAGAGCGGCACGCCCTCGATCGAGGGCACCTTGACCGCGCGCGAGGCCGGGACGGTGGCGTACTCGCGCCAGCCCAGCCCGTGCAGCACCGCGTCGCCCGGGGCGAAGCCCTCGGCGCCGGAGGCGACCACGTACCCGACGGCGCCGCCGTCCATCACCTCGCCGAGCCGGAACGGCGGGACGTAGGACTTCACGTCGTTCATCCGGCCGCGCATGTAGGGGTCGACCGACAGGTGGGTGTTGCGGACCAGGACCTCGCCCGGGCCCGGGGTGCGGACCGGCGCCTCGACGAGGGCGAAGTCGGCCGGGGCGGGCCAGCCCCGCGGACGGGCGGCGAGGTGCCACTCACGAGCGGTGGCGGGCGCTTCCGGCGCGGTCGGCTCGGCGGCCATGATGATCTCCCACATGAAAGGTTGAGCAGGTGAAGTAAGAATGGGCATGAAAAGTTCATGTCGTCAAATATTCAGGTAGACTGGTGGCCATGAACGCCCAGCAGAACAGGGACACGCCGCCGCAGGCCGATGAGATCACCCGCGAGGTCGTCGATCTCATGGCCAACCTGGTCGCGCTCTTCCACCGCGAGTACGAGGAGGCCGCCGCCGCCCGCTCGCTCACCGGAGCGCAGGCCAAGGTCCTCGCCCTGCTGCGACGCGGCCCCATGCCCATGCGCCAGATCGCCCAGACGCTCAGCTGCGAGCCCTCCAACATCACCGGCATCGTCGACCGGCTGGAGACCCGCGGCTTCGTCACCCGCCAGCCCGACCGGCAGGACCGCCGGGTCAAGCTGGTCGCCGCCACCGACACCGGCCGCACCGCCTCCACGGAGCTGCGCGAGTCGCTGAACTTCGCCCGCGAGCCGCTGGCCGCGCTCGGCCCGGAGGAGCGCACGCAGCTGCGCGACCTGCTCCGGCGGATGCTCGCCGGCGCCACCGGACCGGGGGCGTGAGAAGCGTCACAGCGCCGGCCGCCGAATTGGCCGCCGATCGGAGGTAACCGAACACTCCCCCGAAACGTCTAACGTTCGGATGACCGGCACCCGCCCGCGACCAGGCGGTACGGGTGGGGAAACTGAGCGGAAGACGGGGGGACGGGAAGGATGAGCAGCAGCTCGCGCCGTCGGCGTGTCATACGGACCGTCATAGGACTCGCCGCCGTGCTGGTGCTGTCCGTGGTCGGTGCCGGGGCCTGGTTCTACCACCGGCTCGACACCAACATCACCACCTTCGACGCCGGCGGCGTCGCCACCGAGCGACCGCCGGCGCCGACACCGACCGCGCGGGGCGCCTCGGTGCCGGTCAACGTCCTGCTGCTCGGCTCGGACACCCGCAACGACGGCAACGCCGACCTCGGCGGCGGCGAGGAGGGCGTCGGCCACTCCGACACCGCGATCCTGCTGCACGTCTACGCCGACCGCAAGCACGCCGTCGGCGTCTCCATACCCCGCGACGCCCTGGTGACCATCCCCTCCTGCCGGCTGCCCAGCGGTGACTGGACCAAGCCGCGGACCGGCCAGATGTTCAACGAGGCCTTCACCGTCGGCGAGGCCGAGAAGGGCAACCCGGCCTGCACCCAGAACACCGTCGAGGCGCTCACCGGTCTGCGCATCGACCACACCATCGTGGTCGACTTCAAGGGCGTCGCCGCGATGACCGAGGCCATCAACGGCGTGGACGTCTGCGTGCCCAACGACGTCAACTCGCACAACATCAAGCTCAAGAAGGGCCCGCAGAAGATATCCGGCCCGCCGGCCGTCGACTACCTGCGCGCCCGCTACGGCTTCGGCGACAACTCCGACATAGGCCGGATGAAGCGCCAGCAGGCCTTCCTCTCCTCGATGATCCGCAAGGTCCAGTCCCAGGGCTTCTCCCTGCCCACCCTGCTCCCGCTGGCCGACGCCGCGACCCGCTCGCTCACCGTCGACGAGGGCCTGGGCACCGCGATGAAGCTGGTCGACTTCGCCCAGTCGCTGCAGCAGATCAACCTCTCCGACATCACCTTCGTCACCGCCCCCTGGCGGTTCTCCACCGTGCAGAACGGTCGGGTCGACCTCGTCCACCCCGACGTGGACACCCTGTGGCGGCTGCTGCGCGAGGACCGCACCCTGGACGGCCAGGCCACCGGCGAGGTCGCCGACGCCGCGAGCGCGACCCCCACCGCCCCCGCCGAGTCCTCCCCCTCGCCCTCCCCGACCGCCACCCCGCTCACCGCCGAGCAGCTCGCCACCCCGGTCACCGTGGTCAACGGCGTCGGCACCGACGGACTGGCCGGCCGCGGCTCCGCGGCGATCCGCGCCCAGGGCTACCGGAACGTCGCGCTCGGCCAGACCACCGGCGGGCGGCTGCTCACCGAGATCGCCTACGACCCGCCGTTCAAGGCCGTCGCCGAGCAGCTCGCCGCGCTCTTCCCGGGCTCCCGGATGACCGAGGAGCCGGGCTCGGAGGGCATCACCGTCACCCTCGGCCGCGACTACCACCCGGCCGCCACCGGCGCGCCCACGCCCGGCGTCCCGTCCGGCGTCCCGTCCGCCGCCGCCACCGGCCCGCTGCCGACCACCGTCCCCAGCGGCATAGCCGAGAACAGCCGCTCCGCCGACACCGACCCCTGCGCCAACCTCACCTTCGGCTGAGCCGGCGCGGGCCGCGCGGCTCAGACCGGGTCGGGCAGCCCGGTGACGACGGCGGTGAGCCGGGTGCCGGGCGGGAAGGCACCGGCCGCGGTGAGGCCGTACAGGGCCGCCAGCGCCTTCGCCACGTAGCGGCGCTCCAGCGCGATGCCGTGCCGCCGCTCGAAGCCGGCCGCGAACTCCTCCAGCGCGGCCGGCACCCGCCCGTACCCGCCGCCGTGGTGGCCGTGCTCGATCCGCCAGCCGTCGAACTCCCGCCCGTACGCCTCCCGGTGCAGCCGCGTCACCTCGCCCTCCAGGTAGCCCTCGCCGCCGCGCAGCACCGCCACGCCCAGCGCCCGCGCCCCGGGCGGCAGGCCCGCCGCGATCCCGGCCAGCGTGCCGCCGGTGCCGACCGGGCAGCAGACCACGTCCCGCTCCCCGAGCCCACCCGCCTCCAGCAGCTCCGCCACCACCGCCTGGGCACCGCGCGCGGCGAGCGCGTTGGACCCGCCCTCGGGCAGCACCAGGCACGGCCCGAAGCGCCGTCGCAGCTCCGCCTCTCCGCCGCCCCCGGCGACCCGCCCGGCCGCCTCCCGGTACTCGGCCCGGGACAGGAACACCAGCTCCATCCCGGCCTCCTCGGCGGCCCGCAACGACCAGTTCCGCGGCGCCCCCGCCAGCTCCTCGCCCCGCACCAGCCCCACGCTCGACAGCCCCAGCGCCCCCGCCGCCAGCGCCACCGCCCGCAGATGCGTCGAGTACGCCCCGCCGAAGGTCAGCAGCCGCCGGTGCCCGTCCCGCACCGCGGACTCCAGATTGGGCCCCAGTTTGCGCCACTTGTTCCCCGGCACCAGCGGATGCACCAGATCGTCCCGCTTCAGCCGCAGCCCCACCCCGGCCCGTTCGAACACCTCGTCAACACAGGGGACCAGCGGGGTCGGTACACACGGAGCCTGGAGCACCCGCCCAGAATACGGAGCCGCCCGCACCGGCCCGCCGTCCGGCCGGGGCCGACGGGGTGCCGACGCGGGCCGGGGGCCTCATCGTCCGGGTGAATCCTGGCGCGTCGCAGCGTGGCAGCAGGCCCGATCCCCTAGGGTTTTCCCAGCCAGGGGGCCGCTCGCGCGGGTACGGAAGGTGGGGCGGGTGGGACTCGAACCCACGACCAAGGGATTATGAGTCCCCTGCTCTAACCGGCTGAGCTACCGCCCCGGTTCGCAGCACGCGACGGCAGGCCGGTCGCGGCAGCAGCAGACGGCCCCGGAAGGCCGTCCCGGGCAGCATAGCCGGTCGATCACCCGTGGTGCGCGCCGGGGGCGCGCACGGGTGCGCGGGCGGGCGGACGACGGTGGCGCCGGCCGCGCCGGACTGGTAGATCTTGGTCCCGAACGGCGGAGAAGCGTGGACGGTCGCGCCCGCCCCGAGGAGGAGACGGAGCCCCGGATGCCCTCCCGCCCGGTCCGCACCGCGCACGCCGCGAGGACGGTCGCGGTGGCGGCCCTGCTGCTGGCCACCGCGATGGCGTGCGGCGGGGGCCAGGGCGACGGACGGACGGCGGCGGTGGCCCCGCAGAACCCGGTCTGGGACCGGGTCGGCACGCTGTCGGTGCACACCGCGCAGGGGCCCCGGGCGTGCACGGCGAGCGTGGTGCAGAGCCCGCGGCGCAATCTGCTGGTGACCGCCGCGCACTGCGTGCAGAACCACCGGATCGGCCTGCTGGACGGCCTGGTGTTCACCCCCGGCTACCGCAACGGGTACTCGCCGTACGGGAGTTGGCCGGTGAGGTCGGTCACCGTCGATCCCCGCTGGTCCGCCGACGCCGACCCCGAGTACGACGTGGCGTTCGTCACCGTGGACCCGGTGGGCGGCCGGCAGGTCGAGGACGCGGTCGGCGGCAACCCGCTCGGCACCGACCAGGGCTTCGGCCTGGCGGTCTCGGTCACCGGCTACCCCAACGAGCGCGACGAGCCGATCACCTGCTCGGGCCTGACCGCCTCGCAGAGCCCCACCCAGGAGCGGTTCGACTGCGCCGGCTACACCGACGGCACCAGCGGCAGCCCCTGGCTCACCACCAACGGCCGGGTGATCGGGGTGATCGGCGGCTACCAGGAGGGCGGCGAGACGCCGGGCACCTCGTACAGCGTGACCTTCGACGAGCGGGTCACCGAGCTCTTCCAGCAGGCGGTGACCTGAGGCGGTGACGTGCGTCGCCGGCGTCCGGCAGCGACGTGAGGCGGCTCACAGCAGCCGGTCCGCCCGGGACAACACGAAGGCCCCCCGGTCTACCGAGGGGCCTTCGCTCTGAGCAGTCACCGGGCGGACCCGGCGCAGCTCCCGCATTTGGACTCGAACCAAAAACCTGCCGGTTAACAGCCGGCTGCTCTGCCAATTGAGCTATGCGGGATCGCGGTACACAACTCCCGTACCACGTGTGGGCGTCAGCACCAGATGGGCATCCACCGCGCTCCCCCAATTGGACTCGAACCAATAACCTGCCGATTAACAGTCGGCTGCTCTGCCAATTGAGCTATGGGGGATCGAGCTTCGCGCCCCGGCTCCCGGTCTCCCGGGCTCCTCGGCGCTCGCTGCGGGACATACATTAGCGCACTCGGGGGGGTGGTCCGCCAATCGCTTTCCCCGGCCCCCGGCCGGACGCCCCCGCCCGGCGCGTTCCCCGCGCGCCCGGGGCGCCGTCCGTGGATGCTGGGGTCGCCGACGGTTCACCGTCCCGGCAGACGGGTAGGGCAATGCGGCAATGGCCGCCAGGAGAGGGTGGAATCCGACCATGTGGAAGCTGTCGTTCGGTGTCGGACTCGCGACGGGCTACGTCCTGGGCACGCGGGCGGGGCGCCAGCGGTACGAGCAGATCGCCAGGATGACCCGGCAGGTCGCCCAGAACCCGAAGGTCCAGGGTGCCGCCGGCAAGGCCCGGCAGCAGGCCGGCGCGGTCGCCGGGAAGGCCGCCGGCGCCGTCGCCGGCAAGGTCGGCGACCGGCTGCCCGACTCGGTCACCGACCGGGTGCCGTACTTCAACCGGGCCAGGAGCGAGGACGACAGCTGGGGCACCTACCGCCCCTGACCGACGTCCCCGACCGGCCCGCCGTACCGCCTAGCACCCGTCCGTGACGGACTGGTGACCGGGCGGTGACGGCCGGCCGGACGCGGGCTCCCGGGCGCGGTACCGAACGGGCAACACTTGCCCGGGCGGGCCGCGCCCGGACGCCCGCTGAGGCATGATCTCGACCATGGCCATCGTCGCGGGGATAGACAGCTCGACCGGTCGCACCCGGATCGTCGCGTGCGACTCCGCAACAGGGGCCGTCCTGCGCTCCGGCAAGGCACCGCACCCCGCGCCCGAGGACCCCGACACCCGGCCCGGCGAGACCGACCCGCAGCTCTGGCTGCACTCGCTCGGCGACGCGGCGGCCGGCGGCCTGCTGGAGAGCGTCCGGGCGATCGGCGTCAGCGCGCAGCAGCACGGCATGATCGGCCTGGACGCCGGCGGCGTGCAGGTCCGCCCGGCGATCCTGTGGAACGACCCGCGCTCCAGCGGCGCGGCGGCCGCCCTGCTGGACGAACTGGGCGGCCCGGCGGCCTGGACGGCCGCGATCGGCGCCGTCCCCAGCCCCGCGTACACCATCGCCAAGCTGCGCTGGCTCGCCGAGTTCGAACCGGCCAGCGCCCGGCGGATCGCCGAGGTGCTGCTGCCGCACGACTGGCTGGTCTGGCAGTTGCTCGGCCACCCCAAGCGCCGCACCACCGACCGCGGCGACGCCTCCGGCACCGGCTACTGGTCCCCGATCACCGGCGAGTACCGGCAGGACCTGGTCGAGCTGGCGCTCGGACACGAGCTGAAGCTGCCGGACGTGCTCGGCCCCGCCGAACCCGCCGGCCACACCCCCGAGGGACTGCTCATCTCGGCCGGCACCGGCGACAACATGGCCGCCGCGCTCGGCCTCGGCCTCGGCCCCGGCGACGCGGTGGTCTCGCTCGGCAGCTCCGGGACGATCTTCGCGGTCCACGAGCAGGCCGTGGTGGACGCCACCGGCCTGGTCTCCTCCTTCGCCGACGCCACCGGGCGCCATCTGCCGATGGTCGCCACCCTGAACGCCGCCCAGGTGCTGCGCTCCACCGCCGCGCTGCTCGGCCGCGACCTGGAGGGCCTCAGCGACCTCGCCCTGCAGTCCTCCCCCGGCGCCTACGGACTGGTGCTGCTCCCCTACCTGGACGGCGAGCGGACGCCCGCGCTGCCGCACGCGGCCGGCACGCTGACCGGGATGCGGGCCGAGTCGATGACCCCTCAGCACCTGGCCCGGGCCGCCGTCGAGGGCATGCTCTGCAACAGCGCGGACGCGCTGGACGTGCTGCGCGCCCGCGGCGTCGAGGTGAAGCGGGTGTTCCTGCTGGGCGCCGCCGGGCGGCTGGCGGCGGTGCGGCACGTCGCCCCGCAGCTGTTCGGCGTCCCGGTGGTCGTGCCGCCGCCCGGCGCGCACGCGGCCCGCGGCGCGGCCCGGCAGGCGGCCTGGGCACTGGCCGGCACGCCCGAGCCGCCGCGGTGGGACCTGCCGGAGGCCGTCACCGTGGCCCCGGACGCCGAGCACGACCTGCCGGTCGGCTCGGCGGTCCGCCAGCAGTACCGGGCCGCCCGCGAGCAGATCCACCCGGAGACGGCCGGCTGAGACGGCCCGCCCCGGGGCGTTCCGGGGCGCACGGAGGGTGTACGGACGGCCCGAGCGGTGAAGATGCGTCACCCGGCGACCGGTGGGAGCGTGGGAGACGACGCGGCCACCGTTCGGAAGGGCGGCAGAATGCCATGGCACTGCACAAGGGGACCGGAGACGACCGCCGGCTGACCGTCGGCCCGTTCGTCGGCACCGCCGCCGACCCGCTCGGCGCGATGGAAGTGGCGCCCCCGCTGCACCGGCTCGCCGACGGCCCCGTACCGGCCGACACGGCGTACCAGCTGATCCACGACGAACTGCTGCTGGACGGCAACGCGCGGCTCAACCTGGCGACCTTCGTCAGCACCTCGATGGAGGTGCAGGCCACCCGGCTGATGACCGAGTGCCTCGACAAGAACATGATCGACAAGGACGAGTACCCGCAGACCGCCGAACTGGAGCGACGCTGCGTGTCCATCCTCGCCCACCTGTGGCACGCCCCCGACCCGGACGCCGCCGTGGGCTGCTCCACCACCGGCTCCAGCGAGGCCTGCATGCTGGCCGGCCTGGCGCTCAAACGGCGCTGGATCCGCCGCAACGCCGACCGCTACGCGGCGGGGGCCCGGCCCAACCTGGTGATGGGCGTCAATGTGCAGGTCTGCTGGGAGAAGTTCTGCAACTTCTGGGAGGTCGAGGCCCGCACCGCGCCGATGGACGGCGAGCGGTTCCACCTCGGCCCCGAACAGGCGGTGGAGCTCTGCGACGAGAACACCATCGGCGTGGTCGGGGTGCTCGGCTCGACCTTCGACGGCTCCTACGAGCCGGTGGCGGAGATCTGCGCAGCGCTCGACGACCTGCAGCGGCGCACCGGCCTGGACGTCCCGGTGCACGTGGACGGCGCCTCCGGCGCCATGATCGCGCCGTTCCTGGACGAGGACCTGCCCTGGGACTTCCGGCTGCCCCGGGTCGCCTCCATCAACACCTCCGGCCACAAGTACGGGCTGGTCTACCCCGGCGTCGGCTGGGCGCTGTGGCGGGACCACGAGGCGCTGCCCGAGGAGCTGGTGTTCAAGGTCAACTACCTGGGCGGCGACATGCCGACCTTCGCGCTGAACTTCTCCCGGCCCGGCGCCGAGGTGATCGCCCAGTACTACGTCTTCCTGCGGCTCGGCCGGGCCGGCTTCCGGGCCGTCCAGGGCGCCTGCCGGGAGGTGGCCGGGTACCTGGCCGACGGGATCGCGGGGCTGGGCGGCTTCCGGCTGCTGACCCGGGGCGACGAGCTGCCGGTGTTCGCGTTCACCACGACGGACGACGTGCCGTTCGACGTCTTCGACGTGTCGCGCCGGCTGCGCGAGCGCGGCTGGCAGGTGCCCGCGTACACCTTCCCGGCGAACCGGGAGGACCTCGCGGTGCTCCGGGTGGTCTGCCGCAACGGCTTCTCCCGCGACCTCGGGGACCTGCTGCTGGGCGATCTGGAACGGCTGCTGCCGGAGCTGCGCCGCCAGCCGGGCCCGCTCAAGGATCTCGGGGTGCCGGTCCGGACGGGCTTCCACCACTGACCCCCGGCACCGCCCGCCGCCGCACCCGCCGCACCCGCGGATGTAGGTGCGGCGGGGGCTCGCGGCGGGCGTGATCGCGGCCGGGCGGACGCGCTGAACGCGTCGGCCCGGCCGCGTGTCCCTGCGGTCCGGGGCAGCCTCCCCCCGTGGAGGCTGTCACGTACCGGTGGGGGTCAGGGCACGGCCGTCGCCGGGCCGTCGAAACGGTCCCCGGACGAAGGACCGGGGCGGCGAACCGCTCCGGCCGGAAGAAACAATGCCCGACGACCACATGAATGTTCGAGCCTTCCCCGGTGTTGTGAGACACTTCCGTCCGTCTCAGCGCCAGGACCTGGGTTTTGGGACGCCGGGCCGCTGAGGTTTGAGACGCGGACACGCCCGCCCGGGCCCGGAGCGGCGCCCCGCGGGGCATCGCCCGTTCCAGCCCGCCGCCCCGCCCGCCTCGATGTTTGGAAGAGACCGCATGGGTTCCGCCTGGAAGCAGTTGCCGGACGACCTCTCCGCCCCCGCCAGACGTCTGACGGAGGAACTGCGCGCTGTCAAGGACGCGACCGGGCTCTCGCTCTCCGAGCTCGCCGCCCGGACCCACTACAGCCGGGCCTCCTGGGAGCGCTGGCTGAACGGCAAGCGGATCGTCACCGAGCAGGCGCTCGACGCGCTGATCGGGACGGTGGAGTGCGACGGCCCGGCGCTGCGGGCGCTGTGGGACCTGACGGCGGCGGAGGTGGCGGCGGCGCCGGGCGAGGCCTCGGCGGAGGCCGAGGCGGGCGCCTCGGTGGAGCCGGAAGCGGAGCCGGAGGCCGTGCCGGACACCACGCCTGACGCCGCGACAGGCCCGGTGGGTGCGGCCGACGCGGAACCGGCGGAGGGCGCCGGACCGGAGACCCGTCCGGCGCGCCGCCGCCCTCTGCTGGCCCTGGTCTCGGCCGCGGTGGTGGTGGCGCTGCTGCTGGCCCTCGCCGGCCTGCAGGCGTTCTCCGGCGACGGCGCCGACGACGGCGCCGCGCCGACCGCCGCCACCGTGCCGGCGTCCGCCCCGGCCTCCTCCCCTCCCGCGGCCTCCACGCCGCCCCCGGTGCCCGCCAACCCCGCCCCGGACGTCCCGACCTGTCAGGCGCTCGGCTGCGTCCACAAGGACCCCAGGCCGACCGGCTGCGGCGGGGACGCCCGGACCCTGCTGACCACCAACGTCGGCAAGGTCGTCGTCTACCTCCGGTACAGCCAGAAGTGCCAGGCGGCCTGGGCCGGCATCAGCGAGGGCCAGCCCGGCGACCAGGCGACCATCACCACCAGCGCCGGCGAGTCGGAGACCGCGCTGATCCACTGGGGGTACGACAACTACTCGTGGATGGTGAACGCGGCCGATCCGACGGTCACCCTGCAGGTCTGCGGGCAGCGCAAGGACCCGGAGGGCTCCGCCTGTTCGTCCCAGGTGTCCGACCTGGCCCGGGTGGTCGCCTCCACCCCGATCCCGGTCGGCCCGGCCACCCCGCCGGCCACCGCGACCGCCACCGAGCCGGCCCAGCCCGCGCCGCCGGGCCAGTCCGGCTAGGGCGTCTCCCGGCTCAGTCGAGGTAGCCCCGGAGCTGGGCGGCGAAGGCGTGGTCGCGGAGCTTGACCAGGGTCTTGGACTCGATCTGGCGGATCCGCTCCCGGGTCACCCCGAAGAGCACCCCGATCTCCTCCAGCGTGCGCGTCCGTCCGTCGTCCAGGCCGTAGCGGAGCTGCACCACCTGCCGCTCGCGCTCGCCGAGGGTGGCCAGCACCGCGTCCAGGTGCTGACGCAGCAGCAGGAAGGCGGCGGACTCGGCGGGTGATGCCGCGTCGGCGTCCTCGATGAGGTCGCCGAGCGCGACGTCGTCCTCCTCGCCGACCGGGGTGTGAAGCGAGATCGGCTCCTGGGCGAGCCGGAGCAGCTCCCGCACCCGGACCTCGGTCAGCTCCAGGACGGCCCCGATGTCGGCCGGGCCGGGCTCGGTCCCGCGTTCCTGGAGCAGCGAGCGCTGCACCCGCACCACCCGGTTGATCAGCTCGACCACGTGCACCGGCACCCGGATCGTGCGGGCCTGGTCGGCCAGCGCGCGGCTCATCGCCTGGCGGATCCACCAGGTCGCGTAGGTGGAGAACTTGTAGCCGCGGGTGTAGTCGAACTTCTCCACCGCCCGGATCAGGCCGAGGTTGCCCTCCTGGACCAGGTCGAGCAGGGTCAGCCCGCGGCCGACGTAGCGCTTGGCGACGGAGACCACCAGGCGCAGGTTGGCCTCGATCAGCCGGCGTTTGGCGAGCCGGCCGCCCGCCACCAGGGCGGCCAGTTCGCCGGCCAGTTCGCCGGCGGGCGGGGGTTCACCGTCCAGCCGTTCCTCGGCGAACAGGCCGGCCTCGATCCGGCGGGCCAGGTCGACCTCCTCGGCCGCGGTGAGCAGCCGGATCCGGCCGATCTCGCGGAGGTACTGGCGGAGCAGGTCGGCCGCCGGGCCGCCGGGCTCGGTGCCGGAGCGCTCCGGCACCTCCTCGGCCTCCTCCGCCTCCTCCGCCTCCTCCGCCCGCTCGGCCTCGGCGGCGTCGTCACCGGGCTCGGGGGGCTCGGCGTCGGGGTGCCCGGCCGGCAGGCCCTGGGCGGGCACCCGGGCGCCGTCCGGGAGCGGCGCCCCCGCCCGGCCGTGGTCCTCGGGCGGGGCGGGCGGGTCGGTGGTGGTGGGCTGGGCGGTCGTGGCAAGGCCTCGGTCCACGGGCATCCCCTCGGGGCTGGCGCGACTCTGGCGGACCCGCGCTGAACGGAGACAGGACGTCCTCCAGTGTGGGGCACGCCACACTCCGTGGCCGATACTCGTGCGCGGACTTTCTGAACGCGCTCCTGCAAGCGCCCGCGAGCCCCTACAAGGCGGCGGCGCCACCGCTGCGCAGCGACTGCCCGTACTGCTGGAGCTGCCACAGCTCGGTCTGCACCGCGTGCAGTTCCTCGGGGGCGGCCCGGTTGCCCAGCCGCTGGAGGTGGGCGCGGACCTCGTCGACCCGCCGGTCCACGGCCAGCAGCCGCAGCTTGACCAGGAACTCGCCCGCGTAGACGGCGTCCG
Organism: Kitasatospora sp. NPDC057965; assembly: GCF_042887135.1. NCBI lineage: Bacteria > Bacillati > Actinomycetota > Actinomycetes > Kitasatosporales > Streptomycetaceae > Kitasatospora > Kitasatospora sp. NPDC057965. The sequence goes on along the minus strand of NZ_JBHVPZ010000027.1, from coordinate 75,557 downwards.
CCTTGCGGCGCGAGCGCACCGGCTCCACGGTCAGCTCGGTGACCAGCGAGCGCACCCGGTCGTCCGGGCAGGCCTCGCGCACCACGGTGGTGAAGTCGGCCAGCGCGGCCCCGTACGCGGCGCCGCCGGCCTGGCCGATCGCACGGCGCACGGCGGTGTACGGCGGCGTCGGGAACTCGTCCTCGCCGTAGTTGTCGAAGGCCGGCGCGACCAGGTCCGGGTGTTGCAGGGCCAGCTTGAGCAGCTCGCGCTCGACGAACTGCGCCGGGTCGCGCGGGTTGAGCACGAAGGCGGGCCGGGCCGGGCGGGCCTGCTGGGCCGGCTCGGGCCGGCGCTGCTGGCCGTTGGTGCGCGGGTTCTGCCGGCGCTCGCGGTCCCAGCGGGCCAGCTGGGAGACCCGGCGGACCACGAACGGCTCGTCCAGGATGCCGAGCATGCCGGCCAGCCGGACGGCGTACTCGTGCTGGATCGAGCGGTCCTTGATCTTGGCGACGATCGGCGCCGCCTCCTCCAGCGCCGCCGACCGGCCCTCCGGGGTGTCCACCCGGTGCTTGGCGACGACCGAGTTCAGCGCGAACTCGAAGAGCGGGACGGGGTTGTCGATCAGCTCGCGGACCGCGTCGTCGCCCTTGGCCAGGCGCAGGTCGCAGGGGTCCATGCCGCCGGGGCTGACCGCGATGGAGGTCTTGGCGGCGAACTTCTGGTCGTCCTCGAAGGCGCGCAGCGCGGCCTTCTGACCGGCCGCGTCGCCGTCGAAGGTGAAGACGGTCTCGCCGCGGTACTGGGAGGTGTCCATCAGCAGCCGGCGGATGATCTTGATGTGGTCCTCGGCGAAGGCCGTGCCGCAGGTGGCCACCGCGGTGGTGACCCCGGCCAGGTGGCAGGCCATCACATCGGTGTAGCCCTCGACCACGACCGCCCGGCCCGACTTGGCGATCTCCTTCTTCGCCAGGTCGATGCCGTAGAGCACGTGCGACTTCTTGTAGATCGGCGTCTCGGGGGTGTTGAGGTACTTCGGTCCGTTGTCGTCCTCGCGCAGCCGCCGGGCGCCGAAGCCGATCACCTCACCCGCGATGTCCCGGATCGGCCAGACCAGCCGACCCCGGAACCGGTCGATCAGACCGCCGCGCTGGCCCTGCGAGGCCAGGCCGCCGAGCAGGATCTCCTTGTCGCTGAACCCCTTGCCGCGCAGGTAGCGGACCAGGTGCTCCCAGCCGGCCGGGGCGTAGCCGACGCCGAAGGTCTTCGCGGCCTCCTCGTCGAAGCCGCGCTCGGCCAGGAAGCGGCGGCCGATCTCGGCCTCGGGCGAGGCGAGCTGCTCCTGGTACCAGGCGGCGGCCACCTTGTGCGCCTCGACCAGGCGGGTGCGCTCGCCCTGCTGGTGGCGGGGGCTGTAGCCGCCCTCCTCGTAGCGCAGGGTGATGCCCGCCTGGGCGGCCATCCGCTCGACGGCCTCGGCGAAGGTGAAGTGCTCGATCTTCATCAGGAAGGCGATGGTGTCGCCGTTCTCCTGGCAGCCGAAGCAGTGGAAGACGCCCTTGGACGGGTTGACGTAGAAGGAGGCGGACTTCTCGTCGTGGAAGGGACAGACGCCCTTGTACTCGCCACCGCCACCGTTGGTCAGCTGTACGTAGTCGCCGACCACGGCGTCGATCGGCAGTGCGCTCCGCACCGCCTGCACGTCTTCGTCCCTGATCCGCCCGGCCACCCCGGAAGTCTACTGGGGCGACCGGGCCGGACGGCGGGGCGAGCGACCCGGGTCAGGTCCGGGCCGGGCCGACCAGCCGGGAGTGCAGGGCCAGCGCCGAGGCGTCGGTGAGGGTGGCGATCTGGTCGATCACGGTGCGCAGCGCGGCCCCGTCGTCCTCCGCCTCGCGGTACATCGCGGCGAAGACCGGGTCCAGCGCCTCGGGGGCGCGCCGGCCCAGGACCTCGGCCAGCTCGGCGATCACGATCCGCTGCCGGGCCCTCAGCTGGGCCTGCTCGTCGCGCTGCATCACGTACCGGACGGCGACCGCCTTGAGCACCGCGCACTCCAGCCGGACCTCGCGCGGCACCACCAGCTCGGCCGCGTACCGGGTGAGCCGGCCGGGGCCGTAGCGGGCCCGGGTGGCCTGCTCGGCGGCCAGGCAGAACCGGCCGATCAGCTGGCTGGTGAGGTCCTTGAGCCCGGAGCGGGCGCGGGCCGTGCCGTCGTAGGACTCGGGCCACCACTCCTGGGCGAGCAGCCGGTCCAGGGCGGCGGCCAGCTCCTCGGGCCCGGCGTCCCGGGCGTAGCGCTCGGCGACCTTGAACAGCTCGGCGCGCTCGCCCGGGGCGCGCAGCGCGGCCGGGTCGATGTGGCCGGCCTGGAGGCCGTCCTCGACGTCGTGGGTCGAGTAGGCGACGTCGTCGGACCAGTCCATGACGGTGGCCTCGAAGCACTTGCGCCCGGGCGGGGACCCGGCCCGCATCCAGCGGAAGACCGCCAGGTCGTCGGCGTAGACGCCGTACTTGGGCGAGGCCGGGTCGGTGGGGTGGGCGCCGTGCGTCCAGGGGTACTTGGTGGCGGCGTCCAGGGCGGCGCGGGTCAGGTTGAGGCCCACGCTGCGGCCCGGCCAGGGGGCCAGCCGGGCCGGCGCCTCGTCCTGCGGGGCGAAGCGCTTGGGCTCCAGGCGGGTCAGGATGCGCAGCGACTGCGCGTTGCCCTCGAAGCCGCCGCAGGCCTCGGCGGCCTGGTCGAGCGCCTCCTCACCGGTGTGGCCGAACGGCGGGTGGCCGATGTCGTGGGCCAGGCAGGCGGTCTCGACGAGGTCCGGGTCGCAGCCGAGGGCGGCGCCCAGCTCGCGGCCGACCTGGGCGCACTCCAGCGAGTGGGTCAGCCGGGTGCGCGGGAAGTCGCTGCGCATCGGGGCGACCACCTGGGTGGTGCCGGCGAGCCGGCGCAGGGCGGCGGAGTGGAGCACGCGGGCGCGGTCGCGCTGGAACGCCGTACGGCCGGGGCGCTTGTCCGGTTCGGGTACCCAGCGGGCCTCGGCGGCGTGATCGTACGGCGTCGGGGCCGGGGCTGCGGTGAGGCGGTGCGCGGTGTCGTCCATATGACCCTCACCGTACGCCGCGGCGGTGACAGCGGAAGTGTGCCGCGCGCTACGGCGCGCGGGCCGGGGCGTGAACCCTTGGCCGCGCGCCGTAGGCCCCCAGCGTGGGCCCGGAGGGGCTGTCTCCGGCTCCGGCCGGGGTCAGCCCCGGACCGCCTTGAGGACGGCCTCGGCGGCGCCCTCCTGGCCCTTGGCGTTCGGGTGGATGGCCGCCAGGCCGTGTGCCGGGAACGGCGGCTCCACCCAGCGGGCGCTCTCCCCGGCGCACATGTCGTGGCCGGCCGAGGGCGCCGCGAGGTCCACGAAGACCGCCCCGGCCGCCTCCGCCCGCCGTTTGAGCATGGTGTTGAGCTGCTGCTCCTTCTCCACCAGGAAGCCCAGGTCCCCACCCGCCACGGTGGAGCCCAGCACCGGCACGCAGCTCGCCGGGTCGGCGGGCAGCAGCGCCGGGTAGCCGACCACGTAGACCCGGGCCTGCGGGGCGCGGCGCTTGATCTCCTTCAACTGCTGGCCGAGCCGCTCGCCGGCGGCGTCGACCTTGCGCTGGACCTGGTCGCCGCCGCCGTCCGCGGCGGCGTAGGAGTCGCGGCACGGGGCGGCGGCGCGGTCCGAGCCGACCAGACCCCTGAGCGCGTCCACCAGGTTCTCCTTGGCGCACTGGCCGACGACGTCCATGAAGCCGGCGTCGTTGCCGCCGATCCCGATGGTCACCAGGCGGGTGGCCGGGGTGAGCGCGTCCAGCTGCGGCGGGTTGCTGCCGTCGTCGGTGCTCTGGGCGCCGGTCAGGTCGCCGGTGCGGGCGCCGCTGCAGCTGACGTCGCGGAACCGGTCTCCGGAGAGGCCGAGCCCCTTGGCCACCAGGGACGGGTAGTTGACCGCCGACCGGGAGCAGCCCTTCGGCTCCGCCTCCTGCTGCGGGCTGATCTTCAGGCCGGAGGTGTAGGAGTCGCCGAGTGCCACGTACGGCCCGGTGGGTGTGGGCGTGGGCGTCGGCGTGGGTGTCGAGGTGGCCGCGGCGGCGGCCCGCGCCGGCGCGGAGCCGTCCGGAGCGGCCGCGGCGACGGTTGCGGAACCGGCCGCGGAGCCGGCGGAACCGGAGCAGCCGGCCACCAGCACGGCGGCGAGGCCGGCGCTCACCGCACCGGTGAGCGCGGCGGTCGGGCGTACGGACAGTGGCACGGGATCCCCCCGGGTAGGAGCCGGTAGCGCTTCTTCCTACGACGGCCCGTCCCCCGGGCACCGCAGGGCCCAACGGACGGGCGCGCGCTATCGATCCCGCCCGGAGCCGCGAATTTCCGCTCCGCCCGCCGCTCCGGCCTCCGCCGCGCTCCCCGCGCCGGTCGCTACTCCGGGCCTCGCTCGTGCTCGGCCAGGAACTGCTCGAAGCGCCGGCCCAGCTCGTCCGCCGACGGCAGGTCCACCGGCTCGGCCAGCAGGCTCTCCCGGTCCTCGGCGCCGGCCACCGCGTCGTACTGGCCCTCCATGCCGCGGATCGCCGAGCGCAGCTCGCCGTCCCCCTGCGCCAGCTGCTCCTCGATGTCGGCGTACACCACGTCGACCCGCTCGCGCAGCGGGGTGCCGGGCAGCACCAGCCCGGTCGCGGACTGCACCGCCTCCAGGATCATCACCGCGGCCGCCGGGTACGCCGAGCGCGCCACGTAGTGCGGCACGTGCACGGCGAAGCCCAGCACGTCGTGCCCGGCCTCGGCGAGGCGGTACTCCAGCAGCGCCTGGGCGCTGCCCGGCACCTGGGCCTGCTCGAACCACTGCGGGTAGCCGGCCGCGAGGTCCAGCCGGTTGCCGTGCGGCGTCAGGCCGACCGGGCGGGTGTGCGGCACGCCCATCGGGATGCCGTGGAAGTCGAGGGCCAGCCGCACGTCGAAGCGCTCGACCAGCTCGCGGACGGCCGCGGCGAAGCGCTCCCACTCGACGTCCGGCTCGGGCCCGCTGAGCAGCAGGAACGGCGAGCCGGCCGTGTCGTGGACGAGCTGGAGCAGGATCTCCGGCGGCTCGTAGGACGCCCAGTGCTCGCGGTCGAAGACCATCGCGGGGCGACGGGCCCGGTAGTCCACCAGACGGTCGTGGTCGAAGCGGGCCACCACCTGCGGGTCCCCCGTCTCCAGCAGGTGGGCGACCACCTGGGCGCCCGCCTCGCCGGCGTCCATGAAGCCCTCGAAGTGGTGGAGCAGCACCAGGCCGGCGCCGGTGTCCGCCAGCGCGGCCCTCGCCGTGGCCACCGCGGCCACCCCCTGCTGGTCCAGCTCGTACAGCGCCTGGGGATCACGCACCGCTCACCCACACCCCGTTTCTCTCCTCGTCGCGGTTCGCCGCGGCCGCTCCCCCGTGCGTCGGCGCGCGCGGGGGCTCGTGCCCGGCTCTCCTCGTCCAGCGTGCGGGGCGCCGCCGGAATTCCCGGCGGGGCGGGCCCGTTTGCCCGGACCGCCCGCGGCGGGCCGCCCGGCGGGCTGCTCGCGGACCGTCCGGCCGACTGCTCGGCGGGCCGGCCGGACCATGATCGCACTCACCGGAAAAGTCCCTGGTCAAGGGGGTGCGAACGGCCTCGGCGGCCCGTCCGGGCGCCGCCCCGGGGGCCATTCGTGTGCCGCGAAGTGACGCACCGACTTCTTACGGGTATCGTCCTCTCGCTGCCTCGCATCGTCGCGTCGTCGTCACGTCGTCCGTAACGCCGTCGACCACGTCCCGGACCGGTGCTCGGCCAGCCACCCACGACGCATCTTGCCTTCACCTGGCCGCCTGCTTCCCTTCGCGCTCTCGTTTCCTCTTCGGCCATCTCGCGGACGCACACTGTCCCCTCGCTCATCCCGCCGGACCGGTCCGTGGACCCGTGTCCGTTCCGGCACCGCGCTGCCCGTCTCCGGGCCGTCGCTCCCCGCCCCGCTCGACCGGCCTCCGGCGTGCGCGGGCACCGGTGGGCGCACTCGGGGCGGGGCGAACCAGTCATCGCTCGCCCGCGCCGCACCCCGGCACGGGCCAGCACCCTCCGACCGATGAAGGACCGAAGGTTCCGTGCCCGTACCTGTCATCCTCACCGGCCGCACCGTGCGGCTGGAGCCCCTCGCCGCGCACCACGCCGAGGCCATCGCCAAGGCCGGCGCCGAGGACCGTACGACCTACGCCTTCACCCCCGTCCCGCACGGCCTGGAAGCGGCCCGGGAGTACATCGCGCGCGCGCTGGCCGACCAGGCCGCCGGCCGGTCGCTGCCGTTCGCCACGGTGAACCAGGCCGACGGCCGGGTGGTGGGCTCCACCCGGTTCCTGGAACTCGACTACTGGCAGGGACCGCTGGTCTGGCCGCCGGTGCCGGGTGTGCCGTTCGGCGACCCGGACACCGCCGTCCCGGACGCCGCCGAGATCGGCAACACCTGGCTGTCCCCGCGGGCCCAGGGCACCGGCATCAACACCGAGGCCAAGCTGCTGATGCTCCGGCACGCCTTCGAGGCGTGGGGCGTGCAGCGGATCTCACTGCGCGCCGACGCCCGCAACCTGCGCTCGCGCACCGCCATCGAGCGGCTCGGGGCGACCTCCGAGGGCGTCCGCCGGGCGCACTCGCGCGGGCTGGACGGGGTGGTCCGGTCGACCGCGTTCTACTCGATCCTGGACAGCGAGTGGCCGGCCGTCCGGGACATCATCGAGCTGCGGATCGCCGCCGCCACCTCGCCGAGCGCCCCGGATCCGGCGATCAACCAGGAGTGCCTTAGACACGGCGGCGGCGCCGGGCACCTGATCACCGCCTGAGACCCGCCACCCGCTGCCCGCTGCCCGCCGTCCACCGCGGGCGGCGGGCGCGGCGGACGGCGGCCGCTGCGGGCGCGGCGGTCAGGAGGAGTAGCCCATGGCGGCCAGGCCGAGGACGTCACGGAGGTAGTCCGCTCCGAGCGGAGCCCCGACGTACCCGGGGTGTGTCTCCTCCACGGCCGACACCGGGCGCCAGCCGCCTCCCGGCACGGGTGCCACCCGGACCGCCCACGCCTCGTAGCCGGTCCAGCTGCGGTGCAGGTGGAGCACACCCTCGGCGGTGCAGGACTCCCACTTCTGCTCCATCTCCTTCGCCCGCAGGCCGTACCGGATCCGCTGCCACTGCTGCTCGCTCCAGATCACGTCCGGGACGGGGCAGGGGCGCGGCAACCGGACCGGCTTCAGGAATTCGCGGTCCGTCGCCCTCGCGACGCCGCCCGGCTCGGGGAACGCCCAGCCGGGCAGCGGCTCGCGGGCGGCCGCCCAGGCGGCCGGGATGCCGGCCGTCCCGGTGTGCGCGGCGACCACGCCGCCGGTGATCGCGGCGACGGTGTCGGCGTCCCCGCCGGCGGACACGGCTTCCCAGATCGCCGCCGGGTAGTCGGTGAGCCGGCGGGCCGCGCACCACAGCGCGTACGGGACGGTGTCGGCGGCGCTGGTCCGGCTGCCGTTGCCGAGGATCCGGGCCGCGACCACGAGGTCCGGCTCGGCGAGCAGGTCGGCCGCCTCGGTCAGGCCGTCGCGCACCGCCCCGAACGGGGTGAGGTCCCGCACCGACTCCAGGAAGCCCAACGGCGTCATGCTCTCGCTACGGGCGCGCACGGCGTACGCCGCGGCCACGGCGACGGCGATCGCGCCGTCCACGGCCTGCGGGTGGGTGTGCGTGACCAGCGCGGTGTCGGCGGCCGGCCCGACCACCGCGCCCGGGTCGTCCGCGTACGCCGCCCCGAGCGGGGCGACCCGCATCGCGGCGCCGTTGCCGTACGAGCCCCGGCCGTCGAACTGCCCGGCGGCCAGCGCCTTCGCGTCACCGCCCTCCCTGATCAACCGCAGCAGGCGGTTGGCGGACGGGCCGTAGCCGCGGTCGAAGTCGTGCCGCCGGGCGAACGCGTGGGTGAGGTCGAACACGTCGATCTCGCCGCGCTCGGTGTGCGCGGCGTACACCGAGCACGCCATCTCGGTGTCGTCGGTCCACGGCCAGGGACCGGGCGGGAGGGTGCGGGCGGCGAGGTGGGTGCGGGCGGTGGCGGGAACGAAGAACTGGGCGCCGAGAGCGTCGCCCACGGAAAGGCCGTTGAGCGCGTCGAACGCCGGGCCGGTGTGAGGAGTTGTCATCGGGGGCAAGCCCACCCCGCCCGCCGTCCCGCGTCAACCTGGTTTGACCGGGCAGCCCCCAGCGGGCGATGTTCCGCATACCCCCGACCCGGGTGGGAACCACCCGGGCATGACCAGCGCCGGCTCCCTCCTCGACCCGCTGCTGCTGCTCGGCGCCGACCAGCAGCACATCGTCACCCGCGCCCAGCTGCGCGGGCTCGGCGTGCCGTCAGGAACCATCGCGCACCGGCTGCGGGCCGGCGGGCCGTGGCAGCGGGTGCTGCCGCGGGTGATCTGCCTGCAGACCGGGCGGCTGACGGCCCACCAGCGGCTGCGGGCCGCCCTCGCCTACGCGGGGCCCAAGGGGCCGGCCGTGCCGTCCGGCGGGCAGGTGCTGCTCACCGGGGCGGCCGTGCTCGCCGACGCCGGGCTGCCCTCGGCCGGGCACCCGGCCGACCTCGCTGAGGTGGACGTGCTGATCCCCGCTCGGCGCCGGGTCGCCGACCGGGGGTTCGTGCGCATCCACCGGGCCGGCGGGGCGATGCCCGGCGGCTTCCAGCGCGACGACGGGCTCTGGAGCACCTCGGTCGCCCGGGCGCTGGCCGACCTCGCGCCCAGGGAGAGCGGACGGCACCGGTTCCGCGCCCTGTGCGCCGAGGCCGTCCAGCGCCGGCACTGCGAACTCGGCGAGCTGCTCGACCAGTTGCTCGCCCGGCCGGACGCCCGCGCGCTGCCCCGGCTGGCCGCGGTGGTGGAGGAGCTGACGGCCGGGGTGCGCTCGGTGGTCGAGGGCGAGGCACGGGACGCGGTGCACGGCGCCGGACTGCCCGAGCCGCTCTGGAACCCGCCGCTCTACCTGGACGGACGGTTCCTGGCCGTCCCGGACGCCTACTGGCCGCAGGCCTGCGTCGCGCTGGAGATCGACTCCCGGGCCTGGCACCTGCGCCCGGCCGACCACGAGCGGAGCCTGACCCGCGCCAACCGGCTGACCGCCGCCGGCCTGCCGGTCGTCCGCACCACGCCCGTCCAGCTGCGCCGCGACCCGGGCCCGGTACTGCACGAGCTGGCGGTGCTCCTCGCGGGCGGCCCGCACGGACCGCACGCCCGGATCACCTGGCGCCGGGCCCGCTGACCGGCGCGGTCCTCCCTCACCACCCCTGGCCGAGCAGCTTCCGGGCCGCCGCGACGCGCTGCGCCGACCTCTCCTTGACCGCCTGCAGGCCGGCCTCGTTCCGGCCGATGAGCTGCTCCTGGTAGGCCGTCTGGACGGTGTACCAGGTGCCGAGCGACGTCCGCGCCCCCGCGCGGCGCTTCACGGTAACCCCCGCCGACGGGGACGGCTGTCCGCACCCCGGGGGTTCAGCAGCGGGCGTCGATCTCCTGGAAGGTGCCGTAGTGGTCGGCGGTCCAGTACTGCTCGCCGGAGTCGCCGGTCACCACGCGGCGTGCGCCGCGGTCCCCGGAACCGGGGGTGACGACGGTGAACTCGTGGTAGTAGCCGGAGGCCTTGCGCGGGAGGCGGTTCTCCCGGTTCTCGAAGACGATGCCGTCCGAGCGGTAGGGGTACGGTCCGCCCTTGGCGATCAGGCCCAGGGTGTCGAGGGCCTGGCCGGGCAGCGTGGTGCGGCAGACGTCGGCCATCGCCGGGTCGGTCGGCACCCAGCCGGTGGCCGCGGCGCTCGGGGGCGGGGTGGCCGGGGCGGAGGGCTTGGGCGTGCCGGACTTGGGCGCGGTCGGCTTGGGGGCCGACGGGCCGCTCGACGCGGAGGCCGGGCCGGTGGAGGTCGCGGCGGCCTTGGAGGTGCCGTCGCCGGTGTCGTCGGACACCACGTAGCCGACTGCGGCGGCGATCGCGCAGAGCAGGACGGCGAGGACGGTCCACAGGCGGTTCTTGCTGGTCATGCGCTCCAGCTTGGCAGTCGGCGGCCCCGCCCGCGGCCAGCCACACATGTGGCCGCCGCCACATCCGGGCGCCGGGCGGGGGAACGCGCACGGCCGGGGCGGGTACGGACGCCGTTGTCCGTTCCCACCCCGGCCGCTTCACGTACGCCGGTTCTCCTGCGCCGAGCTCCGGTGTACGCCCCTCCCCGATGGAGGGGACGCGGTCAGCGATTCCGGCCGCGCCGGGGGCTCAGAGCCCCCGGCGTCAGCGCGAGTCGCTGCCCGCCGACTCGATGGCGGCGCGGCCGGCCTCAAGGCGCGCCACCGGGATCCGGAAGGGGGAGCAGGAGACGTAGTCCAGCCCCACCTGGTGGAAGAAGTGGACCGAGTCCGGGTCGCCGCCGTGCTCGCCGCAGACGCCGAGCTTGAGGTCGGGGCGGGTGGCCCGGCCGGCCTCGACGGCGTGCTTGACGAGCGAGCCGACGCCATCGCGGTCGATGGTCTCGAAGGGCGAGACCCCGAAGATGCCCTTCTCCAGGTAGGCGGTGAAGAAGGAGGCCTCGACGTCGTCGCGGGAGAAGCCCCAGACCGTCTGGGTGAGGTCGTTGGTGCCGAAGGAGAAGAACTCGGCGGCCTCGGCGATCTGGCCGGCCGTGACGGCGGCGCGCGGCAGCTCGATCATGGTGCCCAGCTTGATGTCCAGCTGGACGCCGGTGGACTGGGCGACCTCGGCGAGCACGCGCTCGCACTCGTCGCGGACCAGCTCCAGCTCCTGGACGGTGCCGACCAGCGGGATCATGACCTCGGGGCGCGGGTCCCCGCCGGCCAGCTTGCGCTCGGCGGCGGCCTCGGCGATGGCGCGCACCTGCATGCCGAACAGGCCGGGGATGACCAGGCCCAGCCGCACGCCGCGCAGGCCGAGCATCGGGTTCTGCTCGTGCAGCTTGTGCACCGCCTGGAGCAGCCGCAGGTCGTTCTCGTTGGGGTCCTTGCGGGCCTCGGCGAGGGCGACGCGCACCGACAGCTCGGTGATGTCCGGGAGGAACTCGTGCAGCGGCGGGTCGAGCAGGCGGACGGTGACGGGCAGGCCGTCCAGCGCCTGGAAGAGCTCGACGAAGTCGCCCTTCTGCATCGGCAGCAGGGTGGAGAGCGCCTGCTCGCGGTCCTTGTCGTTGTCCGCGAGGATCAGGTGCTCGACCTCCTTGCGGCGCTCCTCGCCGAGGAACATGTGCTCGGTGCGGCACAGGCCGATGCCCTGGGCGCCGTAGCGGCGGGCGCGCGAGCCGTCCTCGGCGTTGTCGGCGTTGGCCCGCACGGCGAGCCGGCGGCGGACGTCGGCGTGCGACATCAGCCGGTGCACGGCCTGGACCAGGCCGCCCTGGACGTCGGCACCGGCGTGCAGGGTGCCCTCGAAGTACTCGACCACCGGGGAGGGCAGCACGGGGACCTCACCGAGGTAGACCTTGCCGGTCGCGCCGTCGATGGAGACGACGTCGCCCTCCTCCAGTACCAGGCCGTCGGCGGTGGTCATCCGGCGGCGCTTGGTGTCGACCTCCAGCTCCTCGGCGCCGCAGACACAGGTCTTGCCCATGCCGCGGGCGACGACGGCGGCGTGCGAGGTCTTGCCGCCGCGCGAGGTGAGGATGCCCTCGGCGGCGATCATGCCGTCCAGGTCGTCCGGGTTGGTCTCCCGGCGGACCAGGATGACCTTCTCGCCGGAGCGCGACCACTTCACGGCGGTGTAGGAGTCGAAGACGATCTTGCCGATCGCGGCGCCGGGCGAGGCGGCGAGGCCCCAGGCGATCTGCTTGGACTCGGTGTTCGGGGCGAAGCGCGGGAACATCAGCTGGGAGAGCTGACCGCCGGTGACCCGCATCAGGGCCTCGTCCAGGTCGATCAGACCCTGGTCGACCAGCTGGACGGCGATCCGGAAGGCGGCCGCGGCGGTGCGCTTGCCGACCCGGGTCTGGAGCATCCAGAGCTTGCCGCGCTCGATGGTGAACTCGATGTCGCAGAGGTCGCGGTAGTGGTTCTCGAGCGTCTGCATGATGGTCATCAGCTCGTCGTACGACTTCTTGTCGAGCTTCTCCAGCTCCGACAGCGGCAGGGTGTTGCGGATGCCGGCGACGACGTCCTCGCCCTGGGCGTTGGACAGGTAGTCGCCGTAGACGCCCTGGGTGCCGGTGGAGGGGTCGCGGGTGAAGGCGACACCGGTGCCGGAGTCCTCGCCGAGGTTGCCGAAGACCATGGTGCAGATGTTGACCGCGGTGCCCAGGTCGTTCGGGATGCGCTCCTGGCGGCGGTAGAGCCGGGCCCGGTCGCCGTTCCAGGAGTGGAAGACGGCGTGGACGGCGAGGTCCATCTGCTCGCGCGGCTCCTGCGGGAAGGCCCGGCCGGTCTCGCGCTCGACGATGCCCTTGAACACCTCGACCAGACGCTTCAGGTCGCCGGCGTCCAGGTCCAGGTCGTTGACGGTGCCCTTGGCGTGCTTGGCCTCGTCCAGGGCCTCCTCGAACAGCTCGCCGTCGACGCCCAGCACGGTCTTGCCGAACATCTGGACCAGGCGGCGGTAGGAGTCCCAGGCGAAGCGCTCGTTGCCGGACTGCGCGGCCAGGCCGGCCACCGAGGCGTCGGAGAGGCCGATGTTCAGGACCGTGTCCATCATGCCGGGCATGGAGAACTTGGCGCCCGAACGCACCGAGACGAGCAGCGGGTCGTCGGCCTGGCCGAGCTTCTTGCCCATCGTCTGCTCGAGGGCGTCCAGGTGGGCGCTGATCTCCTCGTGCAGGGAGGTGGGCTCGCTGCCGGTCTCCAGGAAGACCTTGCAGGCCTCGGTGGTGATGGTGAACCCCGGAGGGACCGGGAGGCCCAGGTTGGTCATCTCGGCCAGGTTCGCGCCCTTACCGCCAAGAAGATCCTTGAGGTCCTTGTTTCCTTCAGTGAAGGAGTAAACAAACTTCTGCTGGGACGCCACGGGTCGGTCTCCTCGCACACGGTTGCCCTGACGCCGGAGAACATACCCATTTCGAAGGCGCTTCCGCGCCGCCAATAGGGCGTACGTCGCCAGGATCGGCAAGTAACCCGCTAGATCGAATGCACTGAATGGCGTTCACCTCTGGTGGTGAAATCGTCCGGCTGACGCTAGCGAGTGTTCAAGTCTTGAAGGCGGCGAAACCGGAAGATCACATCACGGGGACGCACCGTAGCCACGGACCCACCGGCCTGACGGACCGGCTTGATTTCCTGCACCCTCAGCGCCCGATCCGCCGCTACTCCCCTTCGGGAAGCGATCCGCCCCCGACTTGTTCATTTCGTCCTGTCGGCCACCTCCGACCGCCAGGGTATGTGGCCAGCGTCACGGGCGCATCTCAGCGTTCGAACGTAGAGCCGCTCCGCCCATCGTCGCACTGCGTCCAGAAATGAGTCCGCTCCGTAATATCCGACTGCCAAAAAGGAGCCCTCTTGGCCAGATTGGCAAAGAGGGCTGGGCCGTAGTGGCAGTCGACCCCAAGGGGCCATTTCTGCCGAAGCGTATAGGTCAGCCGCCAGAGGTATCCGATTCGGCATCCTCGCCCGGTCGGGCACAGTCGTACGGATCGTCCAACCAGCCTTCCGGCAGGACGACCCGGTTGTTGCCGCTGGTCCGCCCGCGCGGACCGTCCGCACCGGCCGGCCAGGACTGCGACTGCTCCACCAGGGCGAGGGTTTCGGCCAGTTCGGCGAGCGAGGAGGAGTTGGCCAGCTTCACCCGCAGTTCCGAGCCCACCGAGAAGCCCTTGGTGTACCAGGCGACGTGCTTGCGGAAGTCGATCACGCCGCGGGCCTCGTCGCCCAGCCACTCGCCGAGCAGCTGCGCGTGCCGGACCATCGCCCGCGCCACGTCGGCGAAGGTCGGGCGGGCGTAGTCCACCTCGCCCTCGAAGATCGCCACCAGGTCCTTGAACAGCCACGGCCGGCCCAGGCAGCCGCGGCCGACCACCACGCCGTCGCAGCCGGTCTCGCGCATCATCCGCAGCGCGTCGTCCGCCGACCAGATGTCCCCGTTGCCGAGCACCGGGATCCCGGCCGGGACGGCCTCGCGCAGCCGGGCGATCGCCGACCAGTCGGCGGTGCCGCCGTAGTGCTGGGCGGCGGTGCGGCCGTGCAGGGCGATCGCCGAGACGCCCTCCTCGGCGCCGATCCGGCCGGCGTCCAGGAAGGTGAGGTGGTCGTCGTCGATGCCCTTGCGCATCTTCATGGTGACCGGCAGGTCACCGGCGTTGGCCACCGCCTCGCGCAGGATCTCGCGCAGCAGGTTGCGCTTGTACGGCAGCGCGGAGCCGCCGCCCTTGCGGGTCACCTTGGGGACGGGGCAGCCGAAGTTGAGGTCGATGTGGTCGGCCAGGCCCTCGTCGGCGATCATCCGGGCCGCCTTGCCGACGGTCACCGGGTCCACCCCGTACAGCTGGATCGAGCGCGGCTTCTCGCTCGGGTCGAACTTGATCAGCTGCATCGTCTTGGCGTTGCGCTCGACCAGGGCCCGGGTGGTGATCATCTCGGAGACGTAGAGGCCCTTGCCGCCGCTCTGCTCACGGCACAGGGTGCGGAACGGCGCGTTGGTGATGCCGGCCATCGGGGCCAGCACCACGGGCGGCCAGACCTCCAGCGGGCCGATGGACAGCGGCGCGAACTCGGCGCCGGCGGCGGGGGCGGCGGCCGTCGCCGTGGCCGACGCGGTGGTGCCGCCGTCGGCCGGGCCGGTTCCGGTGACCGTCGCGGTGGCCGTCGCGGTGCTCGGCTCGATGGGTGCGGGCGGGACTGTCATGCGCGGCTGACCTCGGGGACGGCGGGTGGGGGACTCTTCATTGTCCCCCACCCGGCCGAGCCGCCCGGGGCCCTCGTTCCCGGGCCGCCCGGCGGCGGACCGGCCCTCGCGGGCTCACCCCTCGGGCCACCCCTCGGGGTCACTGCTCGGGGTCACCCCTCGGGGTCACTGCTCGGGGTCACCCCTCGGGGTCACTGCTCGGGGGGACTCATCGGGGGTATCCATCGGGGCCACTCGTCGTCGTCGGCGTCCTTTGCGAAGACCGACACCGAGCCGGAGCTGACCGAGACCCGGATCTTGTTCGGGCTGGAGCGGTCGGCCAGCGCCGGGTCGATGTTGCCGCGCGCCAGCGGGGACGCCCCGCCGTCGAAGTCGTAGCGGGATCCCTTGGGCAGGCCCAGCGCCACCGACCCGGAGGTCACCCCGATGTCCACGATCCTCGGGACGGCGGCGAAGCCCAGTTCCATCGAACCCGAGGTCGCGGCGACGTTGACGTCCGAGGAGGTGAGGTGGCTGCCGCGTACCGAACCGGAGGTGGTGCGCACGGTCACCGGGCCGGACACGTCGCTCAGCAGGATCTCGCCCGAGGTGGAGAGCAGACTGATCTCACCCGCCACCCCCGCGACGTGGACGCTTCCACTGGACAGCTTGCCGGTCACCGCGACCCCGGGGGGCACGTCCAGCTCGATCACCGCACCGCAGCCGAAGTCCCCGACCGCCGACAGCACCTGGTCGCAGCGCATCCGGACGTCGAGCAGGTCCTGGTCGAGCTGCGTCGTGACCACCGGCATCCGGATCTTCCAGTTCAGGTACTCGCGCACCACCACCCGGCCCTCCTGCCCGTGGCGGATCCGGACCGTGGCGTTGCCCGTGTCCAGCCGCACCTTGGTCACCGCGACCGGGTAGGACCGCTCCGAGCGGGTGCGCTGCTGCACGGCCATCGCCCAGGTCTGCACGAAGCCGACGACCAGCACCACGAGGAGCGCGAGTGTGCCGAGCAGCCGCCAGATCCGGCGGCCGCGGGTGCGGCGGGCCGGCTCCGGCGCCCGCCCCCGCGCGTCGGCCGACGCCCCGCCCGGCGCCGCCCCCGCCGGCCCGGTGGCCGTCGTCCCCGCCGTCGTCATCGTCATCCCACCTCCAGGAAGCGCAGCACCGCAAGCACCCGCCGGTGGCTCTCGTCGGCGGGCGGAAGGTCGAGCTTGGCGAAGATCGAGTTGATGTGCTTGGCCACCGCGCTGTCGCTGACCACCAGGGCGGCGGCGATGGCGGCGTTCGAGCGGCCCTCGGCCATCAGCGCGAGCACGTCCCGCTCGCGCGGGGTCAGCCGCTCCAGCGGATCGCGGTGACGGCGCACCAGCAGCTGGGCGACCACCTCCGGGTCCAGCGCGGTACCGCCCTCGGCGACCCGCTGCAGCGCGTCCACGAAGTCGTCGACGTTGGCCACCCGCTGCTTGAGCAGGTAGCCGACGCCGCTGGTGTTGCTGGTCAGCAGGTCCGCGGCGTACCGCTCCTCCACGAACTGGGAGAGCAGCAGCACCGCCACCTCCGGCCACTGCCGGCGGATCAGCAGTGCGGCCCGCACCCCCTCGTCCGTGTAGCCGGGCGGCATCCGGACGTCGGCCACCACCACCTGCGGGCGGTGCTCCTGCACCGCGGCGAGCAGTTCCTCGGCGTCCCCGACGGCGGCGGCCACCTCGTAGCCCACCGCCTCCAGGACCTTGACCAGGCCGACCCTGAGCAGGACGGAATCCTCGGCGATCACAGCACGCACGGCAACTCCACGGTGATGGTGGTCGGGCCCCCGACGGGGCTGAGCACGGACAGGGACCCGTCGACCGAGGCGGTGCGCTGGCGCAGACCGGTCAGTCCGGTGCCGCGCGAGGAGTCCGCGCCGCCCACGCCGTCGTCGCTGACGACCAGGCGCAGCCTGCCGCCGGCCGTCCGCACCGAGACGTCCGCCCGGGTGGCCCGGGCGTGCTTGGCGACGTTGGTCAGCGCCTCGGAGACGGTGAAGTAGGCGACCGCCTCGACGGTCGGTGCTATCCGCTCGGCCAGCTCGACGTCCAGCCGGACCGGCAGCGGGGCCCGGGCGGCGATCCCGGAGAGCGCCGCGTCCAGCCCGCGGTCCTCCAGGACGGCCGGGTGCAGCCCGCGGACCAGGTCGCGCAGCTCGTCGATGGCCGCCTGGGCCTCCTGGTGCGCCTCGACGATCACCTGCATCGCCTCGGGCGGGACGTCCTTGAGGGTGCGGCGGGCCAGACCGAGGTTCATGGCGAGCGAGGTGAGCCGCTGCTGGGTGCCGTCGTGCAGGTCCCGCTCGATCCGGCGGCGCTCGGCGTCGACCGCGTCGACCAGTCCGGCCCGGCTCTCGACCACTTCCTCGATCCGGTGCTCCAGCTCGGCGGTGCGTCCCGGGCCGAGCATCCGCACCGCGATCGCCTCGTCCAGCCAGGCCAGCAGGCCGGCCGCCGCGGGCAGCACCACGAGCAGCAGCAGGCCGACGACGGTGAGCGTGACGTCCAGCTTGGCCCACTGCCCGTGGACCGGTGAGCCGGCCGGCATCAGCCAGGCCCAGCCGAAGACCGTCGAGGCCGCCAGGGCCGCGCCCCAGCCGTACACGACGGTGGTCCCGGCGAGCGCGACCAACGGGCCGACCACCAGGTGGTAGCCCACCTGCCGCCAACTGACGGCGGTCCTCAGCCTGGTGAGCAGGCCGGCCGGCATCCCGGCGTGCCGCAGCAGCGGCGGGATCTCCACCCCGCGCAGCGCGCGCAGCCGGCCGCGCTGCGCGGTGGTGAGCGGGCGGATGGAGAGCAGGATCACGCCCAGGGCGATCAGCTGCACCTTCGGGGTGACGACCAGCATCCAGGCGGGCAGGGCGAGCGGGATCCCGGCGGCGAGGAACCGGGTGTCCCGCCAGACCGCCGCCGACCACGGGGGCCTGACGGCGCTCCTGGCGAACGCGCGGCGCGGCTTCGTGGAGGACATGGCGGACAGCCTAGAGCGAAGTGATCAAGCGTCACCATGAAGGGGGCTGCCGAGAAATGGTGAAGCTAGGTACACCCCCGATTCGGATCGGCGCACTACCGACAACACGGCCGCCGAAGACGAGTCTTGACGGCATGATGAGCAGCGCATCGAACTCCGCCACCCCGCCGCACGGACGGCGTCCGGCCCACGGCACCGCCTCGGCCGCCGTCGCCGCCGCCGTCGTCCAGGCCGAGGGCCGGCTGCCGGTCGGGCCGGGCGGCTTCTTCGACGGGTTCGGCGGGTTCGGCGGGTTCGGCGGGCCCGACCTGCTCGACTTCGACGGGTTCGAGCCGCCGGTCGGCCCGGTCGCGCCGGTCGGGCCGTGGTCGGTGCGCAGCGTTCCGGCCGGGCGTGGGCGGGCGGCGCTGGAGGTGTACGAGCACGGCGAGCTGGTGGACGTGGTGGTCGCCGCCCGGCTCGGCCGCGGGCTGCTGCGCGGCGCCCGCGCCTGGACCGCTGCCGGTACCGGTGCCGGTGCGCGGACGGGCGGGCGGCGGCGCACCCGGCACGGGCTCGCCTGGGGGCGGCTGCCCAGCGGTGCCGCCGCCCCGGCCGTCGGGTTCACCGGCGGGCGGCTGCTCCGGCTGCCGGGGCGGCCCGCGCCGGTGGTCGTGGCGGGCGAGGTGGTCACCGTCGCCGGGGAGTTCTGGCTCGCCTGGGCCGAGGGCGTCTTCGACGGCGTGCTCGTCGAGCCGGCCGGCGGGGCCGGGTCCGAGCGGTCCCCGCTGACCCGGGTGCGCGCCGTCCGCGCCGTCCGCGCGACCCACGACGCCCGCGCCCTCGTGACGGAGCCGGAGGACGTCCGATGAGCACCGCCGTCATGTCCGCCCGCCCCGCCCTCCCGTCGCTCGCCCCGGTCGCCGCACGGGTGCCCGTCTTCGCCGCCTTCGCGCTGCTGCCCTGGGTCGCGGTGCTCGCGGCCGCCGGCGAGACGGCGTGGGTCGTCCTCGACCTCTGTCAGTTCGCCGCCCTGCTCCGGCTGGACGCCGTGCTGCGCCACCGCCGGCCGGGCGCCGTCGTGCCCGCCGCCGTGGTCGCCCTGCTGCTCGCCGGCGACGCCCTGGTCGACATCGCCACGGCCGCCCCGGGCGCCGAGGCGCTCGCCGCGCTGATGATGGCGAGCTGCGTCGAACTCCCGCTCGCCGCACTCTGCCTGGCGCTCGGGCTGGCCCGCCCCCGGCGGCCGTCAGCGGGCCGGCACCGCCGGGGCCGGCGTCGCGGCGCCGGCCGACGGCAGCCCGGTGGGCAGTCGGGTCACCAGCGCGGCGGTCTCCTCGTCCTTCGGGGTGTAGACGACCATCCGCGGGCCCTGCAACGGCCCCAGCCAGAAGCTCGTGTAGTCGAAGCGCAGCAGGCCCACCTCCGGGAGCAGGAAGCGCTTCAGGCCGTTCCCCGGCCGCAGCACGTCGTGCCGCTGCCAGGCCTCGTCGAACGCCGGGGAGGCCTGGCGCAGCCGGCCGAGCAGCGTCCGCCAGGCGGGCTCGCCCCCGTGGTCGCCCATCCCGGAGCGGAACCGGGCCACCATGACCTCGCGCTCGTCCTCGTGGTCCACCAGCACGTCACGGAAGCGCGAGGGGGTGAACGCCAGCCACATCAGGTTGCGGTCCTCCGGGGGCAGCGCCTCCAGGTCGCCGACGATCCCGGTGTACTGGGCGTTGCAGGCCAGCACGTCGTAGCGGGAGTTGATCACCGCGGCCGGGTAGGGCGCCATCCGGTCCAGGGTCAGCCGGATGCTCGGGGTCACGGTCAGACACTCCCGCACCGGCACCGGGTCCTCCGCCCCGGCCAGCGTGAACAGATGGGCCCGCTCGCTCGGGTCGAGCAGCAGGGCGCGCGCCACGGCGTCCAGCACCTGGATGGACACCTGGATCTCGCGCCCCTGCTCCAGCCATGTGTACCAGGTGACGCCGACGGCGGCGAGCTGCGCCACCTCCTCGCGGCGCAGCCCCGGCGTGCGCCGCCGGCCGGTCAGCGGCAGCCCCACCTGCTCGGGGGTGATCCGCTCCCGGCGGTTGCGGAGGAACGCCGCCAGCTGCTGCCGCCGCGGATCGGCGGGCGCCTTGCCGGTGGTTTCCACGACGGTGGTTTCCACGACGGTGGATCCGGCGATGGTGGATCCGGCGACGGTGTTGGCCGCGGCCGCGCTTGCCGTGACGGTGGTCAGACTCATTCCACCAGGATGCGCCACTCGCCATCCTGTTTCCAGGTACTTCTTATACCCGGATAAGCACACTCTGGTACCAGGGTGTGACGCGGCGGATCGTAGGACCGTGCCCCAGCAACTGACCGCCGCCAGGCCCCTCGCGCCCGCTCCCTCAGCCACTTCCTCCGCCCACTCCGCCTCCGGCCCCTCCCTCGGCACCGCCGGACTGGTCACCGTCCTGCTCGGGGCGTTCCTCCCGATGCTGGACTTCTTCATCGTCAACGTCGCGCTGCCGACCATCGACCACGACCTCGCCGCCGGCCCCGCCGTGCTGGAGCTGGTCGCCGCCGGGTACGGCATCGCCTTTGCCGTCCTGCTGGTCCTCGGCGGCCGGCTGGGCGACATCTTCGGCCGCCGCCGCCTCTTCTTCGCCGGGGCCGCCGCCTTCGCCGTGACCTCGCTCGCCTGCGGACTCGCCCCCGACGCCTGGTCCCTGGTCGCCGCCCGGGCCACCCAGGGCGCGTCGGCCGCCCTGCTCATCCCGCAGGTGCTCGGCACCATCACCGCCGCCACCCACGGTGCCCGGCGCGGCCGGGCGCTCTCGGTCTACGGCGCGGTCGGCGGCATCTCGGTGGTCATCGGCCAGGTGCTCGGCGGCATGCTGGTCGCCGCCGACCTCTTCGGCAGCGGCTGGCGCTCGGTCTTCCTGCTGAACGTCCCCTTCGCCCTGCTGGCCCTCGTGCTCGCCCTGCGCTTCGTCCCGGAGAGCCGCGCCGAGCAGGCCGTCAGGATCGACATCGCGGGCACCCTCCTGCTCACCGCCGCCCTGCTCTCCCTGCTCGTCCCGCTGATGGAGGGCCGCGCCGCCGGCTGGCCGCTCTGGTCCTGGGTGCTGCTCGCGCTGTTCCCCGTGCTCGCCACCGCCTTCGCCCTGGTCGAACGCCGGGCCGAGCGCCGCGGTGACACCCCGCTGGTGCCGCCCACCCTGCTGCGCATCCCCGAGATGCGGCGCGGCCTCGGCATCGCGCTGCCCTACTTCGGCGGGTTCGGCGGCTTCATGTTCGTCATCGCGGTCTCCCTCCAGCAGGGCCTGCACCTCGGCCCGGTCGCGGCCGGGTGGGCACTGGTCCCGATGGCGGTCGGCTACTTCACCGCCTCCCTCTCCGGCCCCCGGCTGATCGGCCGCTTCGGCAGCCGGGTGCTGACCGCCGGCGCCGCTGTCCAGGCCACCGGCCTCGCCACCCTGGCCCTCACCGTGCTCGCCGACCCGGACGGCTTCTCCCCGCTGCGGATGGCCCCGGGCGTCGCCCTCGCCGGCATCGGCCAGGGGCTGATCGGCACCCCGCTGTTCCGCGTCGTCCTCTCCAAGGTCCCCGCCGACCGGGCGGGCGTCGGCAGCGGGGTCCTCGCCACCAGCCAGCAGTCCAGCCTCGCCCTGGGCGTCGCCACCCTGGGCTCCCTCTACCTGGCCCTCTCCCCCACCCTCGGCATGGCCCACGCGCTCGCGCTCTGCCTGGGCATCCAGCTCCTGGGCTCGTTCACCATCTTCTACCTGACCACCCGGCTGCCCCGTTCCATCGGCTGACGGCCGGGCCGCCTGGGTCCCCGGTTCCGTCGTGGGCGCCCCCCCCCCCCCCGGGGGGCCCCCCCCCCCCCCCCCCCCCCCCCCCCCCCCCCGGGGGGTATTAAAAAAA